>NC_013790.1:600000-760000 GCF_000024185.1 Methanobrevibacter ruminantium M1 | reverse complement strand
TTAATATTAAAAAATAAATATTAATAGTTATTTTAGAAAAAGGATAAAAAAATAGTGGAAATATGATAAAAATATGCCATATTATTAAAAATAAAAAATTGGAAATGAAAATTTAATTTAAAAAATTAAAATTCTAGAAATCTTTTAATATATAAATATATCTATTTTTATTTCATAATTTAGAAAATAATGATAAAATGATATAAAATTGTACAAAATAGGATATTAGAATACTTGATTAAAAGTTTAGGGAAATTTGATAAAAAAATTCATTATAAGAATTATAGTAATAGGTAAAATTTATTAATTTTATTAATAGATAATAATTTTTTAAATATATTATTTATTATTTATTTTCATTATTTATTTTTATTAAAGAAATTAAGAAAATCCGAAAAATAAGATCAATGCATTTTAAGGGCATGGCGAAAAAAAACTTAAGAAAAAAGAGAAATATATAACAATGTTATATTTTTGTTAATAAAAAAAAAGAAAAAATTAAAAAATTAGGAAATTGTAGCTTCCTTAGAAGCTAGCAATTACGTCTCCTAATAATTTAATAGATTCTTCTACGTTTTTACCTACAGGAGATCCTGCTACGTATTGAGTTACACCCATGTCAGCTAATGCTTCAATCTTAGGTATGAACTCATCAGGAGTACCACAAACGGAGAAAGCGTCAAGAGCTTCAGGAGTTACTGCACCAATAGCTCCACCGAAGTTACCTTGTGCTAAGAATTCACCCATTTGTTCGTTGAATCCTTCTGGTAATCCGTGTCTTGCAATTACTGGAGGTGGTGAACCTGCTGCAATAAATGCAACTACGATTTTAGCTGCGTTTTTAGCAGCTTCAGAGTCAGTACCAATGGAAGTAGCAGTGTATGCAGCTACATCGAAATCTTTATCTTGGTCGCCAATTCCTTTTTTAATCATAGGCATAGCAGCTTCATAATCTTTAGGGTTGGAAGCGTTAATTAATACACCGTCAGCGATTTCACCAGCAGTTTCTAACATTTTTGGACCTTGTGCACCCATGTAAATAGGGATTGCGTCTTGTACTTTTTTAGCTCCACCTAAAGCTGCTCCAGCTTCGGTTTTTCCACCGTCTAATAAGGTGGTAATGTCTGCGATTGCTGCTTTAATTGTGGATACAGGTTTTTCCCATGCAATACCTAATGCGTCAAAGGTTGCTTTGTCACCAGGACCAATACCGAAAGTTGCTCTACCGTTAGAGATTTCGTCAATAGTAGCAATTGCGGAAGCGGAAATTGCAGGACTTCTTACGTATGGGTTGGTTACACCAGGACCCATTTTAATGGTTTCAGTGTTTGCTGCAATTAATGCTAAGGTTTCGTATACGTTTTTGTTGTTGTAGTGGTCAGTGATCCATGCGTATTCAAAACCGACGTCTTCTGCTATTTTTACTAATCTTACGAGTTCATCTAATGGTATTTGAGGTACGAATTCTATACCAAATTTCATATTATCACCAATTGTTATTTTGTTGTCGAGCTTATAAAGTATTTGTTATTTGAAAAATATAGAAAGATTTATATATTATATTATAATTTTTATTTTTTAAAAAAAATAATAAACAAAAATGATTTTTTATAATACATAAATAAACAAATTGAATAAAATTAATAATAAATTTTAAAAATCTTCATTCATTAGAAAAAAATAAAAAAATCGATGAGACTTAATAGAATATATAAATAAAAGAAAATGTATTATAGAATTATAAAACAAACAAACACTATTAGATAAATTAAGATTTAAATAGCAAATAATTAATTTTTATACCATAGAACATTTTATATTAAACAAACAAAATTAGCATTTTTCCAAGACAAATATCTTTAGAAGTCTTTAAAAAAAATTACATCAAATGGGGATTTGCTTTAAAAAGTCATGATAAAAACATATTAAATAAAAATTTTAAAAATATATATAAATTATTAATAATATATTAAATATACTAAAAAATTATAAAAATTATAAAAATTAAACAATTAAAAAATTTTATAATTTATAGTTTTTTTATTATATAGTTCTATTAATCAAATAAAGGTAAAAGAATGGAAATTAGAGAATTAACAAAGGAAATCAGAGACAGATCTATAGAATATGCAAAGCCAAAGGACTTGGATAACTTATCTGCCAGCTGGTATCAAGAGGACCTATTATATTCAGGAAAGGGAAAGACAATATTCCTTATTCTACCTACTCCCGGATGCTCTTGGGCTCTTGGACCAAGCGGAGGATGCACAATGTGCAGCTACATCTCAGACTGCTATCTAAAGCCAATAGAAACTTCCAAAATAATCGAGCTCTTTGAAATGGAACTGGGCAAATGGGATTTTGCTGAAGACTATAAAAATGGAGAGAAGATTGCAATAAAGCTATTTGCATCTGGAAGCTTTTTAAACCCAGAAGAACTTCCAAAGGAAGCTAGAAATTACATCCTTCAAAGATTGGCAGACCTGGATGAAATAAGCGAGATAGTCGTAGAGTCCAGACCCGAATATGTAAAAAAAGAGATAATCGATGAAATATTTGAAATAATCGGCGACAAGCTATTTGAAATAAGCATAGGCCTTGAAACTTCAAATGAAGAAACCAGATTAAACAAGATTAATAAAGGATTTAACAATAAAAGCTTTGAAAGGGCAATTGACACCATTAAGCAGTCAAAAGAAAGCTATGACATAAAGTCAAAAGCATATATCTTTGTTAAGCCTATTCTCTTATCTGAAAGTGAAGCCATCGAAGAAGCAATTGAAACTGCAAGCTACTGCGAAAGCATTGGAGTTGATAGGGTTTCATGCTGTCCTGCAACAATCCATAGAGGAACACTTATTGAAAGACTATGGAGAAGAGGCTCATACAATCCTCCTTGGATCTGGTCAACAGTTGAAGTGATAAATAGAATCAGAGAAAATGTGAATATTCCGGCACTTATGGACACCTCTGGATTCGGCTCAAGAAGAGGCCCATACAATTGCAAGAAGTGCAATAAAGAGCTAAAACATAAGATAATTGATTCAAACTTCGACCAAAGCCAAATAGAACATGATTGCAATTGCAAGAGTGAATGGATTGCTGAAGTCAAGTTCTCTAATTTAAACAGGTCAAAAACTCAAACCAAACATTTGCCTTTATATTAAAGATAAAAAATTAAATCAAAAAAACTATACTATAAAAATACTTATATAAATATATAATATTAATTCATAGATTTTATAAAAATTTTAAGAATTATTTTGCAAAATAAATTTAATTTAACTTTTTAAAGAAAAAGGAGGAACAGAATTTGTATAAACAAACTATAATGAGCATAATTGCAATTTTTCTAGGAATAATAGTCATTGCATTCCCTCTTTTAGGAATTATTGCAGCATCTGATATTCTTGGACTATCAGTCTTATTGCTTTCAATTTTCTTGCTCTTAAACGGAATATCTGAAGTGGAATATAACACTACAAAAGGGCTTTTAAATACCATTATTGGACTGATAATGTTGGTTGTAAGCTTAGGATTGATATTCAACCCAAGCATATTTTCATTCTTAACCGCTATAACCATATATCTAGCAGGAATTTTCTTGATAATCATTGGATTGGTTGTGATTGTTGGAAACAGGGAAAATAAGTATAAATTCTGGATGGGAATTATTGGAATTATCTTAGGTGTAATCTATATAATTCTTGGAACTTATATCCACAATTCATTTGTTCTCGGTTCATTGATTGGAATATGGCTAGTGGCTACTGGTATATTAAACTTATTAAGTGACGGTTATTAATTGATTGTCATTTAAATTATTATAAATATTGAATAAATAATAATAAGAGAACTCTTTTAAAATTATTATTTATTCTAAAATCTTTTTTTTATTCAAAAACTATTTCTACAAATTTTAAACGATTTTCTCAATTTTAAACTATCAATATAAATAAAAAGAATTAAAGTAAATATAAGTCAATTTTAAAGAAAAACCTCAGGAATAAGTAATATGATAGCTATAAGTGCAGATTTTGATCCAGTCCATAAGGGACATGAACAACTAATAAAAAAAGGAAAGGAAATAGCTGAAGAGAAGAATTCAAAGCTAGTCATTTACCTTAATAAAGGATATAGTGCAAATCATGCCCCATTTTTTACTCCATTTGATGCAAGATGCAGAATGGCAAAGGCATTAGGGGCAGATGAGGTCGTAGGGGTTGAAGGACTGCACCACAGACTCATTTTATCTTATAGTGTGCCGATTAGGCTAGCTCAAATGCATGAGGATGGAGTTACCGATTATATAACTGCAGCAGACATTAGCTTAGAAGAGATTAAAAACTATGCAGAGCGTTTTATCAATGAAGGAAGCTTTCTTGGAATTCCACAGGACTTTCCAAGCCGCAATGTAATACGTTGGTATGCAATCAATGAGTTTCTATCAAAGAAATTCAACAGAAAGATAGATTTTCATCTTATTCCAGAAGTGAGCTCTCCAAAAAAGATTTCAGGAAGATTTATCAGAAAAGAGATACTCAATAACAATCTGACCATTTCAAAGGAAATAAGGGAATTGCTTCCTAAAACAAGTATAGAAATACTGGAAGAGGAGATAGAAAAGGGAAATGTTCCTGGAAAAAGGAACATGAAAGTGCTTAAGCATAAGATGAACACTTATTCAAGGTCAAATCTGACAAATATTGCATACTTGAACGGAAAGGTAATCAATAGGATAGTGGAAGGGAGATTCTATAAGGAAGATGACGAATCCATCTGGGCAAGCTTCAGAAGGGCAGATTACGGTCCAGTCATGACCCGTCTTGCTGCAAGCTGCATAGAGGAGGAAGTCACTAAAGATGAAGTCCTAAAGCTGATGAGACATTATGAATCAAAAGGAGTAATCCCTCCGGAACAAAATGTGGATAAAATCATTGAAAGGGCTTGGTATGTTGCTTTGGAAGTTGATAAGGGAGTTCCAGCCAAAGAAGCAAATGAGAAGTTTAGAAAGAAAGAAAACTTGAAATTGAATCCTATGCTAAGCCTTGAAGCAGGATTGAATCTTACAAAATTCGAAGCAAAAAAGATTCATGAAGGAATTGAAGCAAAGATCTTTGTGGATAAGGACAATAAGATATCCTGTGAGATTAAGGATAAGAAGATAAAAGTAAAAACCGCTTTAAAGTTGCCATCAATGGAAGTGACTTATCTTAGATACATATTGGACTCAAGGTATATTCCAGTAAGCGGAGAGCTTATTAAAAATAAGAGAAATGATTTTAGAGTTAAAATAACTATTCATGATTATTAAAAAAAAAGAAAATTAGATAAATAAAGGCAAGATTGATTATTTACTTAATAATTATTCTTTATTTTCCCTATTTTTCAAATATTCAAACTTGTCTTTTGTGGCTCGAGCCATGATTTTAGACTCATCTACATTATCTACATTATCTAAAAAGTATAAAACTTCTACTAATTCTTCATATCTTCTTTTAGAAGCTTTTTTTGAACTATCGATTCTTGACTTGGAAGATCTTTCAAAATCTCTATTTTCAGTTAGTGAAAGAATCTCCCATAATTCCTCTTCCAAATCTAACTTTTCTGCCAATTCAAAGCTTTCCACTAAAAGAGCAGACACTCCTTTTGTATATGAAGACCTAAGCATCTTTAATTTAGAAACATCACCAATTTTATCACTGATAAGTTTTACATTAATTTTAAAGTCCATTTTATTAATATCAATACCTTTAGAACCAATTTCTTTTTTTATTTTATCTAAAAGGAATTGTGCCTTGCTTCCAGATAGATATATGTTCAATTCATCCGAATTTACCCTGCCAATGATTGCAGAATCAATAAACTTGTCATCGGATAAAATATCTTCAATTTCAAAAACAGTTTTTGGTGAAATATTATTGAAATCAAGGAAAAATCCATTTGTTAAATTGCCATAGTTTTTTGCAATATCTAAAGCAATATCTGGACTGTTTGCAGAAATCAATACATCAGACTCTTTTGCAACATCTTTAAAACTATCTAAAAGGGTTAAATCTAAAGAATTAATTAAGTCTATAGTTTTTTGGGAACGTCCTTCGATAGAACTTAAAATCTCAAAATCCAATGCTAAAAGCAATTTTGATAAGGTATATGAGACTTCACCAAAACCAATAAATCCGAATTTCATACAAACACCCATTAAAAACAATAAAACAATTAAGATTTGAGTAAATTAAAAAATAATTAAGATTTGAGTAAACTAATCATGCAAATTAAAATTATAATTTAGAGAGGATATGAGATCCTTCAGGAAGTCCTAAATCTTTTGAGATAGCATTGCATTTAGTGCAGAACAATACAAAGACATCCTGTCCGTCAAGATCCATTTCAGTCAATCCCTCATAATTTCCCATTCCTTTTGAGATTACAAAAGGAGAATCCAATAGAATTTCCTTAAACTCATCTGATATCATGGATTCGACAACGCCTACAGAGTCAGAGCCTGTAGTGATTAAATCGGCAATCTCATCAAGTCCAGCCTCTAATGCTTCTTCCATGCAGGCATCATTCAATATAGGCCTTTCCTTTACTGCCACTGTAATATCCACATCATATTCCTTTATCTTTTCAATAAGAAGCTTATCAAAGACTATTTCTCCTGTATTATCCACCAAATAAAGAACATTATCATATTTCTTTAAGGCTTCTTCAAATTCATCTATTTTATTTATGACCAATTCTTTCTTCAATCCTTCAAAAATCAATGATTCAAAGTCTGTATCCAAATCAAAAGTGCCGAAATCAAGAATATTCCCTACAATGGCTATCTTAACATAGGTTTCCAAGTCATTATCTTCCTTTAATATTTCCCTAACCATTGGCATTAGAGACAATGCAATTTCATTTCCCTCTTTCTTTTGATAAAAATATGGATCATAACAGCCAGTTTCCTTTTTGATGTACTGATGAATCCTTGTTCCTGTAGCATTTGAAGACAATTCCTTAGAGAAGTTCTCTCCAAGATAAGATAAGACATCTTGAATAAGTCTGAATTTAAGCTCCTCATCATCTGTTGAAAGTTCAATCGCCTCTCTTGCCTGCCTTAAAAAGCATGGACCGCATTCGTAATAGACTTTAATAATATCACTACCAATTAAAATTAGAATATCTTTTTAAATTTATTTATATCAATTAAAGATTTATAATTATTGATTATATTTATTGATTTAAATTATTAAAATTATTGAAAAAATAGTTTGATTGTTAAAAAATATGGAAGAAAAAATAGCTTAAAATAGTTCTAAAAAAGACAATTTGGGCAAAAAATAAGCTTAAAATAGTTCTAAAAAAGACAATTAGGTAAAAATAGCTTAAATTAACTAAAAATAATTAAAAATAAGTAAAAAGAGTTAAAAGGATAATAAAAAATTTATCCTCCGTAAATGATTTGAATAAACTCGATTTCATCACCATCTTCAATTGTTTCCTCTTCAATAACTATTTCACCATTCTTTTTAGTTACCATAGTCTCACTAGATAAATCCAAATCATCCAATAATTTTTTAATTGTTAACTCTCCATCTATTTCTCTCTCTTCAACATTATCCTTGATTTTTAACTTAAAACTCATAAAATTATCCTCCAATCAATTTAATTTATTGTCTTTAATTAATATATCATCATATTTAATTATATAACAATTGTTAATAAATCTTACTATTTAAACTTGCATAAAATCTAAAAATGAAAAATAGAAATGAAATCATTAGGTTCAAAGAACAATGATTATTAATCCAATTCTTCCAAGAAGGTACAGGCCCTGCATAATCTATTGGAAGAAGGCTCTCCACAACGTTCACATCTTTTGTAAACAAAATTGGATTTAAACTCTTCCTTAATGGCTGGTCTCATCTTATCAAATCCCCGAAGGGTTGAATACATTATGGTAGGATGATCCTTTGTTAGGTCTTTTAGAATATTGGAAATTTCCATTCTGAATGACTCCTCTGCATATGGACAGCCTGCAAGGTGAATATCCAATCCTTTTGCAATAGCATAAAGACCTATTTCCTTTTCTGGAATTTCCCTAAGTGGCTTTATCTTAACTGTAAACAATTCATCATTAGATTCTGTCTTAGGACCAATCTTAGCAAGGTTTTCAGTATTCCCCTCAAGATAATTCATTAAGATAGCTTGAGTCTCATCATCCAGATTATGGCCTGTTGCTATTTTAGTTGCTCCAAAGTCCCTTGCAGCCCTATTGATTATCCATCGCCTGAATACACCGCAATAGGTACATGATCCTCTGTGGTTTTCTTTGGCCATGATTTCATCCAAATCAATTCCAAAACTTTCCTTAAATGACACTACCTTATGTGGAATTCCAAGTCTCTCTGCATGTGCCTTGGCAATTTCAACTCCATCTTCACGGTATCCTGCAATTCCTTCGTCAATGGTTACGGCACATAAATCTATGATATGCCTTTCACGATAGGAATTAAGAATATCAAGGGTTACTACACTATCCTTTCCTCCGGATAATGCTACTAAAACCTTATCTCCCCTATCAATAAAGTTTTCACGCTTTATGGTTTGGCGAACTTTTTTCTCAATGCTTTCTATGAAACAGTCCTTACATAAGGCCTGTCCAGAAGCCGGTTTTTTTATAATAATCTTTGGATTTCCACATTTAGTACAAGATTGCATATTAAAGTCATCCTTTTAAAAATTAAATAAATTGAATAAATATAATTAAATAAATATGAATAAAATTGAATAAAATTGAATAAAATAGAAAAAATTATAATAACTTATAATAAATTAGAATAAATATAACTGATTTTAACTAAGTAATTGTTTTTAAATAGAGAAATAAAGAATTCTAAGTTTTACATATCTGCAACAAACTCAGCCAACTGATTTAAAGTGCTAACTTCATAAACCTGTGCACCTGCTCCCCTGTATAAAGAAACGCAGCTGTCTACAACATCCCACTTCTTCTTGTCCTCAGGGTTTAGGATAACAAGCTTTTTAGCCATGCTAGACATTTGGGAAACAAGCTCTACACTTGCAGGAACCCCATCAACCTTAGGGCCAGCCCAATCTCTGCAATCTGAAAGGAGAATAATATAAGACTTATTGCTAATGTCAGCCTGTTTCATAAATGACTGGAATGCAGTGTACATATTGGAAGTTCCTCTAACCATCATATTTCTCATACGTAGCAATCTGATTTCTGCAAAAGCATTAACCATATACTTTTCTTTAAGAAATTCAGTAGTTTCTATTGTCCTGTTATCAAATTCAAACATTCTTGAGTCTTTAAATGTCTTTTGGCATGCAAACATCAGCATGAAAAACCAGCTGCTGATCCATTCGCAGGAACCGCTTACATCATTAAGGAAGAGATGCTGCTTTCTATGAGGCTTCTTCTTGACATGGACAAGGTCAATCGGGACCCCTCCATACTTCATGTTCTGCCTCATGGTCCTTCTCATATCAATCTTATTGGAACGAGCCAGTCTCTTTCTTCTTGACTGCTTGTTTGCAATCTTTCTTCCAAGCTCTACACATAATTCAAATACACGCTCATCGTACTTGTTCAGCTTTGATAGGTCACTGTTTAGAATGTCATTGTCCCTTGCAAGGTCCTTGTCCCTGTCTTCAAGAACAGGTCTTCCTGCAAAGTATTCCATAGCCTGCTCAGCACCCATCTGAATCTGCTTTCCTCCTTTACCCTTTTGTTTGGTGATTTTCCATTCATGCTGGGAAAGCTTTCCTTTCATGCTGTTTGGCCTGCTGGATTTATTAAGCTCATCGGTTAGGTTTTTAACCTGCTTTTTAGTGAAGAAACCGTCAAATGACTCATTGAATTTAGGAATGTCATATTTGCTTTTGACATAAATTGAGCGGAATGCATCCTTTAAAGTAGGCAAATCATCTTCCCCAAGAAGAGCATATGCATCTATTGCAGTCTGAGTGGACCTGATGCTTACAGGCATTCCCTTTTTTCTCAAGTCATTTGATAATCTTACGATTCTTTCTGTCATATTTAAACCTTAACGTGCTAGAAATAATTCAAATCATAATGTGCTAAGAAATTATTTAACCCTTAATTTGGTAGAAATAAATTAATTTTTCTATGGAATAAACAGTAAATAATTAGTCATTCATGTATTCATTTCTAAATATCTCTTTAACGACCTTTGCCTTGTCAGGCTCTGTCTTAATGGCTACCCCAACACTGTCCTCCAGTGCGGCATCCACATTCTTATAATCCTTATCCAAATGCATTACAGAGTTTACCCAATCGATTGAAGCTCTTACAGAGGGTTTCTTATTTAGGTTAAAAGTTCTGATTCTATGAACCATATTAACAACCTTTTTAACCAAGCCATCTTCTGCATTTGGCAATCTGGCTTTTACAATAGCCATTTCACGTTCAACTGAAGGATAAGAGATATATAAGAAAAGACATCTGTCCTTAGTCTCCTCAAGGAGATTCCTTTGGGCATTTGAAGTGAGCATCACAACCAAGTCATTCTGAAGGTCAAAGGTACCTAAGTCATTTACAGTAATCTGCTTTTCACCTAAAGCCTGAAGCAGAAAGCTCTCAACCTCTTCATCTGCCTTATCGATCTCGTCAATTAGAAGAAGTGATGGCTTCTCATTCATGAAAGAGGTTAGAAGGGGCCTTCTTATAAAGAAATCCTCTTCGAAGATTGAATCTTCCCCTTTCTTGCTTCCCTTGAATGCTTCAAGATGGAGCAATTGCTTTTGATAGTTCCATTCTCCAACGATCTGCTCAAAGGTAATTCCTTCATAGCACTGAATCCTGAAGAAGTCTCTTTCTAAAGATTGAGCCAAAGCCTTTGCAAGCTCGGTCTTTCCAACTCCAGGAGGTCCTTCAATCAATATAGGCTTATTTAAAGATAAAGATAAAAATACAGAAGTGCTGATCTCCTTATTTGAGATATATCCAGTACTTTCAAGTTTTTTCTCTATTTCTTCAATGGTTAATTCTTCATCTGTCATTTAAAAACCTTTTTTAGTTAATTGTTTAAATTAAACTATTAAAATTATTAAAACATATCAAATATCTAATAAAAGTAATTTTATAAACAAAAAATCATTTTTTTATTAAAAAATATTATAAATTTAAATTTAAAAATATCATATTATATAATATATTAAATTTTAGTTTAATTTATATAAATAATTATTGTTTTATAGTATTAAAACTAATCGAAATTAAGTTTTTTAATTTGAATAGAATAAAATCTGTGATAGAATGAAAAAGAAAAAACTAATTGCAATACTCATTGTTTTGCTCCTTCTCTTTGGAGGGGCCTGCATTTGTACAATGTATATGTGAAATGAAAAAAATTATCAAAATTCTAAATTCCTTAAAACCTCTTGTAAAGTCCTCAGGAGAACAAATCTAAGAAAAAATAAAAAAAAATAGATTTAAAAATAATTAAAAAAATATAGGTCTAAAAATTAAATAAAAAAATATAAAAATAAATATATAACATTGTTATAAATAATATAAATCAAATACAATGGAAACAGAACATGAACGCCAATCCAAAAATACTTCTTTACATTCTAATGATTTCAGCCCTTGGAATAAACACTCCATTAAGCATTGTCGGAATCATCTCACAAATAGCAGAGTATTTCAATACATCAATAGCCATTTCAGGACTCTATGTAAGCTCATTTACATTTACCATAGCCATATGCGGATTGTTCATACCTGTTTTATTTTCAAAATACAATCGAAAAAGAACCTTTGTAAGCATTTTAACAGTGTTTGCAATATCAAACATTGCAATAATCTTTACAAAAAGCATTTACATTGCCTCTTTCTTTAGAATATTATCAGCCATATTTTATCCGGCATTCATATCAATAGCCCTTACAGTTTGCGAAGAAATAGCCCCAAAAGGAGAAGAACAAGATTATATTACAAAAATTCTGCTTGGAATATCAATCGGAAGCATTGTAGGCCTTCCTATAACAACAGGCCTTGGAACAATATTCAATTATCAAGTTGCAATGTCATGGATCTTTGCAATCAATCTATTATCCTTAATATTGATAATCATATTCTTCCCAAAAATCAAAGGCAAGGCTAAAAGTTATGAAATGCCATTTTCCAGTCTTAAATCAAAGGAATTCCTTCTTGCTACAATTGGAATAATGATGATGCCAATAGGAGCAAGCATAGTATATAATTACCAGCCATACTTCCTGCAGGTAGTCAGCCATGTCTACACATATAAACTAAGCATATTCCTATTCATTTATGGACTGTTCTCAATATTTGGAACTTGGCTTGGAGGAAAGTTAATAGCTAAAAGAGACAAAGCAACCATTCTCATTTTCCAATTAATATGTGGAGGAGTGTTTGTACTCCTTTATCTATTTGCAAATTATCTGATTCCAGTCCTAATATTGATTCTAATATTTGGAATCTTAGACGGAATGGGCTACAATCTCATCCAATACATTGAAAGTTCAGTAATCCCAGACAGCCCAGAACTTGCAAACGGAGTGTTTTTAAGCATTTTAAATGGAGGAATAGCTCTTGGAATAGCCATAGGAGGATTCTTGGTAGACGGATTTGGAATAATGTCCATCTTTATTTTCGGAGCACTGTTCTTGCTGCTTGCATTCATCATCCTTTATTACATTATTGGAATAATGAAAATGCCTCTGAAATACTCTTAAAAATGATTGGAATAATAAAAATGCCTCTGAAATACTCTTAAAAATGATTGGAATAATAAAAATGCCTCTGAAATACTCTTAAAAATGATTGGAATAATGAAAATGCCTCTGAAATACTCTTAAAAATAAGAAAAGATTAATGAATGGCAAAAAGATTTACTAATGAAAATAAAAATTTAGGTAAAACAAAATATATATAAGAGTACAAATAAAATGAATATAAATGGTGATTTGATGAATAAAAAAATTACTGTAGACATATTAATGTTCATAGCAATAATAGTGGAATTTCTAAGCCTGCCTATTCTAATTCATGAAATAGTTGGAGTGGGATTATTGTTTTTAATTGCATTACACTTAAAATATAACAAAAGGTATTTTAAAACAATAGGCAAAGGAAAATATAACCTTAAAAGAACTCTAAATCTTATCATAAACATAGGATTGCTTGCTTCCTTATTGATAACCATAATTTCAGGAATCTTCTCTAGCCAAAAGTCATTAAAAGGCATGAAGATAGGAAATCACAAAATTTCACATATTCATAAATCATCTTCATATTTAGTCTAATATTCCTAGTATTGCATTTAGCAGCGACACGAAAAAAATTATTGAGGGAATATAAAAAAAGAACCTATCTTAAATAAACCCTTAAATCAGGACATAAGTAAAAAAAAAAAAAGTAAAAACTAATTTTAAATAAACTCTTGAAATAATTAAACAAAAAAATAAAAAAAAAGAAAATAGTTAAATAAACTCTTCAAGAGCCTTGAATAAATAAAAAAAGTAAAAAAGAATAGTTAAATAAACTCTTCAGGATCCTTAAACAAGTCAAAGTCTTGAACATACTCTTTTCCGGTAAGCATAGCTATTTCTGCCTTTTCAAGTTCCTTACCAAGATATGCCGCATGGTCCAATCTGGTCACAAGCCCTTTTTCAATGATCTCTTCATAGATTTCACTTGCTGTTTTTCCTTCAAAGCTTATGGTTGGCTTTGTCTTCTTGAAGTGAGTTGCCACAATATAGGAATCCTTTACGCTAATTCCATGTTCAACCCTTATCTTAAAGCTTCCTGCCTTATCCCGTACAAACTTGATCGGTCGATCCTGCTTTACTATAGGAACGTTGTCATCCTGCTTCAAGTCAAACCTTTTCTTCTTGTCCTTGAATACAAGAAGGTCAACTCCCAAATCCTTAGGAATGGATTGCCTGTTTTTAGCTAAAAACATCATCTTAGATGCAATTGCCAATTCTCTTACGCTTCCATGAGTCTTTCCGCTCTCCTCTGGAGTGAATAGAATGCTTGCTCCAAGTTCCATAGCAATACCTGCAAGAACTGCATTGGCCCCTACAGAATCTGTATCCATAAGCTCAATCACATTTCCTATTCCAAAGAACATCGGCTTCTTATCCACCTCATGGAAATCATGGAATGCTATTATTGAATCCACAAGACTTGCACTGTTGACTGGGTCCAATATAAGGTCACAGACAACTTCAAGTCCATCACAAGCTTCCACAAGCTTTTGCATAGATGCCACCCTATCCGCGGGACTGTGTGGCACATAGCCTTCAGAGAAGTTTGTAGGCAAAATAACTGCAGGAACATTCTTTTCCTTGAGCAAAGGCAAAATCTCATGGTAATTACCATTGTCTAAACTCAAGATCATGTCAATCCCATGGTTTACAGCAGCTTCAATCTCCTTAGGATTCAATGTATCTATACTTAAAGGCCTGTCTCCCACAATTGGCCTCAATGTATCAATCAAATCGGGAATCTCATCAGACCTGTCCTCACCTGCAATCATACCGATGTCTATCATGTCAGAGCCTGAAGCGACAAAGAATTCGGCCTTTTTAATCAAATCCTCTTTTGACAATATAGGGGCACTTGCTATCTCAGACAATACCCTCATTGGGAAATCCTCACCAACAGGAAGGTTCCTGACAAGAATATTGTTCTCTTTTTTAAGTAGTTCCTCCCTCTTTTCCATGTCTTTTTCAAAGTCTTCAATGAACTTCAAGGCCTGCTTCTTCTTCTCTTCTATGATAAGCTTATCAGCAGGTGTTGACTGGGACAGTTCCAGCTCATCCACAAGGTCCAAGACCATAGCAAGGTCTGCTGCATCTGTAGATGCCTTATAACAAGGAATTCCAAATTCCTCAGCAATCAGGAATGTGTCTTTTCTTATTAAACCTGGAACCAATATCAAATCAATATCATCTAATCTGTCTTCAAAATACTCGTGGATTTCCTTTATAATTTGATTAGGAGTTAAAAAAGCAGCCACTTGAGTCTCTGCTATATGAACTACAGTTTCCTTTTTTGATTTATCCGCCATCTCCTTTACCAAGGGATAGGCCAAGTGTCCGGTTATAATAAGTATCATAAAATTCCCCATCTTTAAAATTCAATAAAAATCATCGAAATTATTATTTTTTAAATTTAATCATCAGTCAAAGGAGCATTTTTAAAATTTAATCATCAACAATAATATTTTATAAATTTAATCATCTCTCAAACGAGCTGTAGCATGTCTATCTGCCCAGCATTGAATGACTACGCCAATAGGAAGCCCTGCTGTATGAGTGTCCATCTTTAGAATCTTCACATCCAATGCAGTGGTTCTTCCGCCAAGACCCATAGGACCTTTTCCATCCTTGTTTATTCTATTCAAGCATTCAAGCTCGACCTCTGCCAATGTTGGGTCGCCATTACGCTCTCCAACTTTTCCAAGAAGAGCCTTCTTTCCTAATTTCAAAGCCATATCAGAGCTTCCGCCGATTCCAACACCTACAACTATAGGAGGGCATGGCTTGCCTCCAGCCTTAAGAGCGGTCTCCACAACAAAGTCCTTAACACCTTCTATTCCTTCAGCTGGAAGTGCCATCTTAAGGGCATTATTGTTTTCAGAGCCAAATCCCTTAGGCATGATTGTAAATTCAATGTAGTCTTCATCTATAAGCTCTATATCCACAATAGGCACTTTATCTCCCACATTGCCAGAGTTAACCCTTGTGATTGGATCCACCACATTTGGTCTGAGAGGCACCTCTTCAGTTGCTCTTGCAACACCTTTTCTTATTCCCTCATAAAGGTTTTCCACTTGAACATTACCAAGCTTTACAAAAATTATAGGTAGCCCTGTATCCTGACACATCGGAATTGACTTTTCTTCAGCAAGTTCAATATTCTTTAAGATAGCTTTAATATTTAGCTGACCAAGCTCACTATCCTCACGTTTTAATGCATCTTCAAGTGCAGATTTAACATCATCTCCAAGGACGATAGCTGCCTGTTTGTATAATTGATAAATAGTATCTTCAATCTGTTTTTCTGTTATCATAAAATCACGAATAAAATTAAAAGAATAATAATTTAGAATAATCTATATAAAATATTTAATTTATTTATTTAAATAATTTATTAAAATTTATAAAAAGAAGAAAAATAAGAAGAAAGAGAATTATTCAAATTTTAAAAATGTCGTTAATAAAACTAAATAAATAGATGGCCCCAATTATTTAATAATTGTTTAATAAAGAAGATAAGGTTTAAATATATAAAATAAGCAAGAATAATGGGGTTTATTAAAGTTCTTTAAAGCGAGTTAAACGAAACTTCAAATCAATCCCAATTTTCATCAATTTCTTCACCTGTAAAGTCTGCAAATATGCATTGTTCCTGAAATTCAGGTTGAATTACAAGCACGGCTTTTTGTTTTTTTGCTATTTCAAAAGCATCTTCAAGATTGCATGGAATTCTATGATGGTCATCACTATTGCTTAGTCGACCATCAACCCATTCTAAACAATTTCCATCTTCATGCCCGGTATATTCATTAAATAATAATTCTTTTTTTATAATCAATGGATCTGACATTATATCACTACCCCTTTTTAAATTTGAATATCTAATCAACCAGACCATCTATCTTTTCAAAAAGTTCATGATAATTTTCGAAAAGATTCCTGAACTCCTCATCATTCTTAGACATAAAAGATATCTTCAATCGATTGTCATTTTGAGAGAATTCCACCTGGTCGGACTTATGGTCGCTATCGAATAAGTCAAAGATTAGTGATTTGATTTCATCATATTTATATTCACAGAGATTATGCTTCCTGCTATGGTTTAAAATGTCCATTGCATGAATAACTCCCTTTTCTTCCCCATCCATACATGTAGATAATCTAATTTTAGTATTCATATAATAGGGAGCCTCTATCTTATCCCTGCGAAGCACAATTGAAATTTTGGATATCACATGATCATCATTGCAATTCTCATTTATGAATTTGAGCAATTGGAACTGTTTTATATTTGCACCATTATTCATGAAAGTCATGGTAATATATTATTTTTAAAAATATTTAAATTTGATGCAGTTAAAAGACAATTAATTAAAAATGAAAAAATAGCTAAAATAGAAAATGTAAAAAATAGTTAAAAAATAGTAAAAATAGTAAAAATAGTTAAAAAATAGTTAAAAAATGTTAAAAAATGTTAAAAAATGTTAAAAAATGTTAAAAAATGTTAAAAAATGTTAAAAAATAATAAAAATAGTTAAAAAATAGTTAAAAAATAGTTAAAAAATGTTAAAAAATAATAAAAATAGTTAAAAAATGTTAAAAAATAATAAAAATAGTTAAAAATAAATAAATATTAAAATGAAAAATAAAAAAAGATAATTTTTAAAGAATAGCTCTTTAAAAATCATTAAAATTTAAAAGATTAAAATACAAAGGATTCAGACTATTTCAAAAGAGTTTGAACCTTCTTAAATCCTTCGGATATTTTTTCCTGTTTATCATGAATTATCTTTTCTGTATCATTTGTAAGAGCATGGGTCGGACAGGCTTCAACGCACTGTTGGGTGTCATAGTCTGCGCAAAGATCACATTTTGTGGCTTGACCTATCTCATTGATGGTAACAGCCCCAATGGGACATACGCTATGACATAATCCACAGCCGATACATTTATCCTGCTTAATTGTGATTGCTCCGCCTAGGGCAACTATAGCTCCTTTAGGGCAAACAGCAAGACAAGGTGCTTTTTCAGGACTGCAATGCATACAGAATAAAGGGACTCCATCATGAACACGAATTGCATTGTTAGGACAATTACGTTCGCAAAGTCCGCAATCTACACATAATTCTGGGTTGACTTTTAATTCATCCATATTAACACCTCTATTCTCCATCCAATGGCTTTCTAGCCCTTGTATCAGTTGTAATTACACTGAGAAGACCTTTCTTTTTAGCAGGCTTGTCTAAGCCATACATCTTTTCAATGTGTTCCCTTTGTTTCCTTTTGATGACATTTGCAATGTCATGGACTGCAATTGCCCTTTTGGAACAGGCGCGAACACATGCAGGACCTTCCTCTCTATCTGCACAGTGATTGCACTTATGAGCGTTGCTGTATTGAATGCTGATT
Source organism: Methanobrevibacter ruminantium M1 (assembly GCF_000024185.1). Lineage (NCBI taxonomy): Archaea > Methanobacteriati > Methanobacteriota > Methanobacteria > Methanobacteriales > Methanobacteriaceae > Methanobrevibacter > Methanobrevibacter ruminantium. The sequence continues at coordinate 741,820 of NC_013790.1, read as the reverse complement.
GCACCGAAAGGACATGCCATTGCACAGAATCCGCAGGCTATGCACTTGGTAACATCCACTCCCAGATTGCTCATTGCACCGGTTGGACAGATGATTTCACAAGGAGCGTCCTCACATTGTTGACAACGAATAGGGAAATAAGAACCGTCTAATTCATGAATAGTGATTCTAGGAACTCCATGGACTCCTGCACATGCTTTTTCACAATCCTGGCATCCATCACATAATTCATTATCTACTATTAATTTCTCCAATAGAGACCCTCCTTAGATACCTAATTCTTCACATTGGTTGTCAACGAATTCTTGTATAATTGCAATTTGTTCATCATCAAGATGTTTGAATCTTTTTTGAGCGGATAAGTATTCCTTAACAGGTTTTCTTTCTTGAGGCCTGTAAGTCACTCTGAATTCACCGTTTTCAATTTCAAATAATCCCCAAGCACCGGTTTCAACAGCAAGTCTGCCTAATTGAATGGTTTGCTCAGGCTTGAATCCCCATCCAGTGGTACATGGCTGTTGCAAGTGAATGTAAGCTGGACCTTTGGTTTCAGCTGCCTTTTTAACCTTTTTCATAAAGTCTTCAGGATAGGAAATTGATGCAGTAGCCACATATGGAATTCCATGAGCTGCCATAATGAAAGCCATGTTCTTCTTAGGCTTGTCTTCACCGAAGCTTTGCTTACCTGCTGGTGAAGTGGTTGTTGATGCACCATAAGGTGTAGCTCCGCTTCTTTGAATACCTGTATTCATATAAGCTTCGTTATCGTAACAGATATAAGTTAAGTCGTGACCTCTTTCCATTGCACCGGATAATGATTGGATACCAATATCTGCAGTACCTCCGTCACCACCGAAAGCAACAACATTTACATCTTCCTTTCCTTGAGCTTTCAATGCTCTTTCCACACCGGAAGCCACTGCCCCTGCATTTTCAAAAGCAACATGAATCCATGGGACTTCCCATGCTGTTTCAGGATAAGGGGATGTCATAACATCCAAACAACCAGTTGCACAAGCAACCACAGTATTCTTGCCTAATGCCTTAAGAGCAAGTCTTACAGCGATAGCTGCTCCGCAACCAGCACAGCCTCTGTGACCTGGTGCCAATAATTCTTCTTCAGGAAATTCCATATTATTCATCCTCCTTTAAGCCTAACCAAGTAACTTCTTTTACTGGATTTTTAGTTAATTCGACAGCTTCTTCAATGTATTCAGGAATTACGTCTCTTCCACCTAATCCTAAAATGAAACCATAGGTTTCCTTGTGGCATTTGGCTTTCAAGTCTGCAAAAAGCGCTCCTCCAATACCAAATGAGAAGTTCTTGTCAAGCACAGCTAATTTATCAGCATTTTTGACAATTTCGTCAATTTCCTCGAATGGGAATGGTCTGTAAGCCCTTATTTTTAAGAGACCTACTTTTTCGCCTTTTTCTCTTAAATTATCTACCACATATCTTACTGTACTTGCCATTGAACCCATACAGACCAATATGATCTCTGCATCGTCACAAAGGTAAGGTTCAGTCAAGCCGTAGGTCCTTCCGAATTTTTCACCGAATTCCGCACCTACTTCCTTGATTACATCCATGGACTTGTCCATAGCCACTTGCATGTCATGTCTTGCTTCTGTATAATATTCAGGGTCTGCAAAGTTACCTAATGACATTGGTTTTTCAGGGTCTAAAAATGCAAACTTAGGTACGTATGGTTCGAGGAATGTATCCACATCAGCTTGTTCCAATAAATCTACTGGCTCGACAGTGTGTGTTAAAATAAATCCGTCTAAACATACCATTACTGGAAGCATGACCTCTTCATGCTCTGCAATTCTATATGCTTGAAGCACAGTGTCGAATGCCTCTTGAGCATTTTCCACATAAAGCTGTATCCATCCTGCATCCCTTTGTGCGATGGAGTCTTGTTGATCGTTCCAAATGTTTAATGGAGCAGAAATTGCCCTGTTTGCATCTGCCATTACTATTGGAGCTCTCATACCTGCAGCTGCAAACAATATCTCATGCATAAGCATTAATCCTTGAGATGAAGTAGCGGTGAATACTCTTACTCCCGCTTCGGAAGCTCCTAAAGTAGCACTAATCGCACTGTGTTCAGATTCAACTCTAATATACTCAGCATCCAAATCGCCGTCTGCAACAAACTGTGCAAGGTATTCGGATATTGTAGTTTGAGGAGTAATAGGGTAAACAGGAACAACTTGTGGTTTTGCTAACTTTACAGCTTCTGCAACTGCTCTATTTGTTGTCATAATTTCTTTTGCCATAAAATTTTCTCCACTTAAATTATAAATAACGATAGATTCTATCTATCCAAATATCAACATAACTATTCTATTTCCATTTTAATAGCTTGAACTGGGCATTCTACTTTACAAATACCGCAACCTTTACAATAATCGTAATCAATGTCATGCTCCTTGTTTACGCATCCTTCAGGACAGAACATGAGACAGTTATTGCAATCTACACAAGCGTCTTTATCAAGGATTGGCTTAAAAGTTCTCCAACTCCCTGTCTTGTTCTTACGTGTACTTCCAGGTTCATAAATTGCACATCCAATAGAAACCATTCAATCACCTTTTCAAAATTTTATCTGCAGCTAAGCCATATCATAAGCCTTTTGAGCTGCCACTGCGTTTTTCTCTCCAATTGGACCTGGGAAAGTTTCCTTTATTACTTCAATAAGTGAATTAATACTTACTTCACCAGTCTTTTTAGCAAAGTATCCTAAAATAATGGTGTTAACGATGTTTACACCTAAAATTTCCAATGCGATGCCTGTAGCATCAACATCAAATACCTTGTGACTTTCAGATTCGACTTTTTCATGAGTGTTTATAATTACTTCACCATTTTCTTTTAATCCGGAATAGACGTCCACAACATTTAAGAGACCGTCGTCAAGAACTATCACATGGTCAGGATTGTATACCTGATATCTTAGGTTGATAGGCTCTGTATCGATTCTGGTAAATGCCATAACAGGAGCTCCCCTTCTTTCTACACCGAAGAATGGGAACGCTTGAGAGTATTTACCATCTTTAAATGCTGCTTTAGCCAAAATTTCTGCTGCAGTTACAGCACCTTGTCCTCCACGTCCGTGAAAGCGAATTTCAATCATTGAGATTTCCTCCATTCTATCATATGTATTATATTTATATGTTAAAAGTATATAAATATGTTGATTTATAATGATAAATAATTACAAATTATTATTTTTTTAGAGAAGACAAAATTAGAAAAAAATTATAATATTTATAAACAGATAACTATAAAAAAATCATAAAAATTAAAATATAAAATCATTTTTCTGATATTTATAAACAAAATATCAATGTTTTAATCTTTAGAATGTTTATAAAAAAAATAGATTAATTATTAATAAAAAATAATTATTTTTTAAAACGATAATGATAAATCGTTAAAGAATCAAAAATCAGAGGGTTTTTTAAAAGTTTTAATTTTAACTAAAAAATAAAAAAAATAAAAAAATAAGAGGATCATTAAAAAATTATAATCCTAAAATTAAAAATTTAATAATCCTAAAATTAAAAATTTAATAATCCTAAAATTAAAAATTTAATAATCCTATATTTTGAGAGTCTTCTGGGATTTCACCAAACCAATCAGTTTTCTTGCCAACATAATACATTATTATACATAATATTATTAAATAGACAATTCCTCCTATCTTATCATATAATTGGAAAGAGGAATTTGATGCTTCCAGTCCAAGCATGATGAATAAGCCAAGAGAAAAATTATTCGCAGTATGAAGGGCTGAACTTATCTCTATCCCATTTGTTTTCCAGGCAAAAAATCCATAGGCAATACCTAAAACCAATGTTTCAAGGAGTCCTAGGGCGTCATATCCATGGCCCAAAGTAAATATTATGGCTTGAATAACTATGGCTATAAGAGGTATCCCAATCCATGACCCTAATGTTTGCATGATAATCCCACGAAATATATATTCCTCTGCAATACATTGGAGAGGCACGGAAATCAAAAGCACAGCAAGAAAGGCTATTGAGAAATGAGATGTGCCTTCTGATCCTAAAATGAGAGATTCTGCCCCCAAATATATTATATACAATATTACAGGAATTGCCAATGCCTTAAAGTAGAGTCTGAAGTTCCATCCCCCTCGTGAAGATGAATAGGAGGAAAAGGGCCTGTCCTTAACAATCTTTGATGCAATATACAATGAAGGAATGAATGCAATAATAATCAGATCGGTGAAGAATATGTTCATTGAAGTGTTTAATGATTCAGCTCCCCCTTTGAAAATGGATATTATAAAATCAGGACCCATTATCAGATAAAAAACCGCCACTATCAGTGCTCCGAGTATAAGAGTTATTATAAAACTTATTATAAAAACAAGTATCGGCTTGTACCACCTATAGCTTTCAAAGGTCTTAGGAAAGCTAATATAATCAGATACTTTATCATTCGTTGTCATAATTATTAATTTGTCAATTAATCATATAAATAAGTTTATAAAATAAATAGACAACAAATAAGAAAAAGGCTAATAAAATGAACATACAACACATTAAGAAGTATAAATTTATAAATTTTAATAAGAATAAGCAATTCATATGATATGCCATAAAGTATTTTAATAAGTTTTTATAATAATATAATTTTATAAAATCAAGATGAATTGCATGATCTGAATGAAAAATTGTTCAATTTAATGGTTAAATATATTTAATTTTGGAGCTAATTATAATGAGATTTTGTCCTAAATGTGGTAAAATGCTAATGCCTAAAAATGATATTCTTAAATGTGCTTGCGGATATGAGGAAAAGATATCTGCAGAAGTAGCTGAAAGGGAGTATAAATTCAAAGGCGAGAGAAAAAAAGAGAATAAGGTTATTGTTACAGACAATAATAACATTGCATTGCCTACCACAAAGATAACCTGCTATAAATGCGGAGGCACTAAAGGGGTTTGGTGGACAGTTCAGACAAGATCTGCTGATGAAGCCCCCACTTATTTTATCAGATGCGTAAAATGCGGAAACACTTGGAGAAGGTCTAACTGAATAAATTATAAAAATCTAACTGAATAAATATTAAAAAAAGGAAAAAATAAATAGAATAAAAATTCTATTTTGAAGTATAGAATAAAAATTCTATTTTGAAGTATAGAATATAAATTCTATTTTGAAGTAAATTGAGAGTTTAAATCAATACCTTCTATTTAAAAATTGTCGTTTTTGGCATCATCAATTATATAAGTCTCATCATAGTCATCATCATAATGAGAATCAGGATTGACTCTTTTTAAGATTCTTTTCTTTATTGGATTATTAGGATCCTCCGGATTATGGAGATAAATAATCTCCTCTTCATAGATAGGTAAATCCTCTTGAGGAGTTTGATAATTATTTAAATCATCATTATGATAATCATCCATATTGGAATCAGGGTTAGGACTCTGATTATGACCCTTATCATTAAAATCACTGTTTAGATAATGCTCTTTATACTCTTGGCCCTTATGGAAGGAACTGGTGTCAATCTTGCGAGCTTTTGATTTTCTTCTAGGCTTAGAGAATCTTTTTTGAGTGAACTCATCATTCACTGCATCATAATCTCCATCTTCCTTATTAAAGTATTCCTGTGTAGAATTTCTTAAAACATTGAAAATTACAAATACAAGGGCTAAAACAACTATTATTGCAATAAAAAAGTCAAAATCAGCAAAGAACATGTTATGCACTTGCATGGTCAAGTCATTTATATCCACCATTCCTCTGATGAAGAGATATATTCCTGCAACTAAAACGATTTCACCATTGATCTTTTCAATGTTAGTTGAGCTTAACAATGGATAAACCCCTAAAGCAATAAGACCAAGACCCATTAACCTAAATAGATTGTTCTGGAATATCCCATACTCAAGAATGTCAAAGATCTTATCAAATACATAATGCATGTCAGAGAGTATGAAGATCACTTCTATTATAACTATGACCACTATTGGAAATATATAGACTATTTCGCTGCCAATGTTTCTAGGCTTTCTTGAAGTTCCTTCCCCAACTCGCTCCTCATACTTCTCAGCAGAGTAGGATGAAAGGAATTGATAAAGAAATGAGCTGAAAACAGACCCTATGACTGTTCCAGAGACACCTAGCCAAGAGGTGAACAAAGCAACAATTCCAGAGATAAGTCCTGCCATTATAACATTAAAATGTTTTACCACACTATCACCACAAAAATACATTTATAAAAATTAAATTTCTTATCTTAAAATTTCTTTTGCAATATAAATATAATACTTATAGTATATAAAGTAATGCATTGATTATTCGTATTTAAACAAACTACATTCTTATATTGTTTAATTTTTTAAAATCGTTATATTTTAGACAAAAGAAGAAAAAATTCCTAATAATTTTGAATAAAAAAAATTATTGGGATAAAAAAACTAAAAAACCATTATAATAACATATATTTCACTGAACAAAGCTTAATCAAATAGCAAATTGTCTAGTATTTGAAAATTAAAAAAAAAAAACAATCCGAAGATTGAAAAAAATAAAAAAAACTAATTATTTGAAATAATTAGAAAAAGAGCCTTAGGGGGGATTCGAACCCCCGACTTCTACCTTACCAAGGTAGCGCTCTACCGGCTGAGCCACTAAGGCAAAATCGAGAAAAAAATAAAAAAAATAGTGCAAGAGAAGGGATTCGAACCCTCGAAGGCCTACACCAAAGGATCTTAAGTCCTTCCCCTTTGGCCGCTCGGGCACTCTTGCATAGTAACAACAATATTATGTTGAACTTCATAATATATAAAGGTTGTGGATTTATGAAAATCTGATGGCGAAATGGAAAAATAGAATTAAAACTTTGGATTTGAGATAAAAAATTAATGGAAAATTACTGAAATTTTACAAAATTATATAAAGAAAAAATATTATATTTTAAAATAGTATTAACTAAGAAAATTAATCTTAATTAAAAATTAATAATTTAATTGAAAATAAGCGAAATTAAAATACAAAATTCTCAAAAAATTGTTTTTATGAGGCGATATATTGATAGTGATTGATTTAGACGAATGCGGAGTATGTGAAAAATGCATACCTGTCTGTCCTAAGGAACTAATTGAAAAAAAAGGATATACAATGATTATAAAAGATGGCTGCGATGACTGTGGCATATGCTTGGATATGTGTCCTTTAGGAGCCATCTATGAGGAATAGCTATTAAAATAATTAATTAAATTAAAAACCTTTAATTTATAGCTTAAAGTGAAAAAAATCTATAAAAAATAATTAATTAAATTAAAAACCTTTAATTTATAGCTTAAAATGGATAAAGATTTTTTATTAAACATAATAAAAAAGATAGGTTAAAACTATGAAAAAACCAGGGATTTTAAATAAAATTACAATTATTGACATTCTAATAATAATTTGTATCATTGGAGCAGTGGGATTCGCAGTTTACCATATGGTTGATGATGACTCAACAAAGGCTTCAGCTACCTCCTTTGACTATTCAACAAACAATAAGATGCTTGAAACATATATGAATTATTATAAAGATGGAAAAATAGTTACAAGCAGCCTTATTGGAACTAAATCAAACACCGGCGAAAAGATTGAAATGAACGGCACAGTCCTATGGCTTGGAGACAATCAAAACGATAAGGTAAACATTGAAATTAACAATGACGGCAAGCCTATACTCGCTGGTTTCTACAAAGACACACCAAATGCAGATGTCTTTATTGAACAGATAAGCCTAGAGACAAATGGAGACAGCTATGCAAACATTACAGACTTTGTAGTCAGTCCTAAAGAGATTAAGAATCTAAAGGAAATAATATCTAAAATTCCTAATGATACAGAATATGAAATCAGTACAAGCATCGCTATAGATGACCTAGATAGCGTTACTGCTCAAAAATTAGCAAATGCATTAAATAAAAATAAGAAACCTTGCATTGTCTTAAAGAATAGTGGAACAGTCATACTTGAAGTCAATAGAGCCAATCAGACTGATTTTGAAATAGCTGACAATGTATTAGGAGACTTTAAAGGACAGACAAGCGAGATACAAATTAGAATCTATAATTCTACAGCACAAGATTCCATAGACATTCAAAATGCATTTAATGTTTTAAGCATTGCTAATACAAGTCATTAATAAAAAAAAATCCCAATAAAAGAGAACAAACTATTATTGAATTTTAAAATAATAAAGTGAAAATATGAGCTTAATATATTCTATAACTAGCACAATAACTAGAAATATAGAAAAAATACTAAGAGAGTCCCTTTTATTTACAATCATTTTCAATATATTGGAATTTATTGAAAATCAATGGGTCAACAGTTATTTTAAGGGCTTATACCCTAGCGAAAGATTCCTATCAATTGTAAATAAGAGTAAGATCTTAAAGGAAGAGATATTTTCACCCCTTATTGTTTTAGTCACATTCACTCTTTTTATACTTCTTGCAACTGATCCGGTCCCAAGGGATTTGCAGACCACTATAATCATTGCTTTTCTAAGCTTTTTTATTGGTGCAATAATATTTCCAAGATTTATTTTGAATAATCAATTAAATCAATTAAATGATGAAACTAATACCGACAATAAAGAATCAAAGACTGATAAAAGCAAGCAAATTCCCTTATTTAATTCCTACGATGTATATTCAATAGGATTCTGCCTTAGCTTAATTGGAATTGTCTTTTTGTTTTTAAGCATTGCCTCCGTTGGAGGGCTGCCAATACTAAAGTCCTCATTAAGATATTCACTTAAGCCAGCATTTACAATGCCTGTATTTTTAATAATTCCAGGTATCGGACTTATGGCTTCACATTATCTAAACCAGTACAAGAATAATGAAATCAGCCGCAGCCAAACAAGATTCAGATTCTTGGTTTTAACTGCAATTGGAATTGGAACTGTCCTTACACTCCAATATAGAACCCCAATCATTGCCATTTTACTTATGATGATTATAATAGGATATTATGGTAAAATACTATCAGTTTGGGAGGTCATTTTAGGTGCCCTGCTTGGAGTATGTGCCATCATTGGAATTGGATATTTAAGATCATTGAATGAGCTTGCAATAAGCTCAAATACAAATATATTCTCCACCTTAAACTCAAGGGCAAACTTTACAATGCATGTATTGAACCTACTGAATTATATTTCAGGGAATTTCGGACTAATGCATGGAAAGATGATAGCAAGCGCCATGCCTGGAAGCGATCTTGGACCTAGAATGATGGTGGGCAAACTGATAGCTTGGAGAACAGAGGTTACTGTAACCCCTACATTGCTAGGACAGATGCTAGTGGATTTCGGAAAACTTGGGGTTGCAGTGGAGATGTGCCTGCTTGGATTCCTTTTAGGAACTGGATATAAAATAGTTAAAATCACTGAAAACTCTTTTTACATAGCCCTTTATGGCTTGATTTTAACCTATTCCATTGTAGGTGTTGAAACTGGAATATTGGACATACAGATTTTAGCTTACTTCTTTATAAGTGCTTTTATCTATTTTGCAGTTATATTAAAAGATAAAGGCATAAGAATCTATTAAAAGAAGATATCAATAACTATTTTTTATAAAAACAGATTTTAAAATCGCTAAATCAATAAAGCTATAAAAAAAGAAAAAAAGAATTCATAGCAATGCTATGAATGATTTCAAGATGGCAAATAATAAAGAATTATTTACTTAAATATTGAAGAATAATCTTTTTTAGTTGGACCCTGAATCTTACATTAGAAAAGAGCGATTAAATGTGCAGAAGAAAATGATGTGTTTTATGTAAAACTCATTTAACTAAACAATTAATAATAAATTCTTAATTCAAGAAAATAAATGATTAAATCAATTCTTGTACAATTTTACTTGAATTAAAGAACTTATCATTAACAAGATTATTACAGATTTTTATTCAATATCACAATAATTTAGGTATGCCTAAATTTATTGTTAATTATAGGTTGTTCTTCATAGTATATAAATCTTTCTAAATTTTTAGGTATGCCTAAAATTTTATTGGAAATCTGGATAAGATGATAAATGAGATAATGTGGATCAATTGAAAAAAAAAAAATAAGAATAAAAATTTAAAATAATTTAAAAAAAAACTGATTAAAAAGAAATCATACATAGTAAAAAGAGATTATACATAGTAAACTCAGGGATTAGAGTTACTATGTATTTTTTGGAGATTGTTTATAACTTAAGTGTTATTAAATGGTCTTAAAATATCAAAATGTTCTTATTAATCAATGAACCCCCGCAAAAGAAAAGAGAGCATGAGAAGAAAATGATGCTTTGTGAATTCATTTAAAGTTAATAATAACCTAAAGATAGGAGGACAATATTTGAGACATAATGTGTAATTTTATAAGCCTTTAGATTATTATTAACCAATTAATAAACAACATGATTATATTTTTATAAACAATAATATTTAGGTATACCTAAACTTATTGTTAATTATAGGTTGTTCTTCATAGTATATAAATCTTTCTAAATTTTTAGGCATACCTAAATTTTTAATGATATAAAAAATAGAATTGGATATGAAATAATAATTAATCCATTAAATAATTATAATGATTATAAAGATAAAGAAACGCCTAAATAATCCAAATTGCCAGAATAGAACAATACAACCAGTTCTAAAACAATGACAATGCCTATAACACAAGCTAAAAATATATACTCATGCTTTCCAATTATAGTCTTGGCATGATATAATCTGGAATTGTCTGAGAAGCATCTGCTGGCCATACTTAAATAAATGGTTTCTCCCTTTTCATATGCCTTTAAAAACATCATCGCTATGCTATATCCCACCTGCTTGACTCTCCATTTATACGGAATCTTCTTATTGAAAGGATCAAAGTTTCTAGACTTCATTGACTGTCTGATGTCCCTTAATTCATCTACAAAGATAAATAGGAATCTGACCATAATTGTTAAAATCATAGCAAGATCTCTTGGCATTCCAAGCTTTCTAAATGATTGAACAACTTCCTGCATTGGTGAGGTAGATGAAAGGATGACAATAGCTGTCAAACAGACGATTAATCTAGCAAATAAGAGAACTGTCCAATTTAAACCAGTGTCTGTTATAAACAACCAAGGATAAGGACCTTGCCAAATGATATTTCCAGGGTGGATGAATGGCTGGAAAGCGATAACAAAACCACCGAATGGCAAAAGAAGAGCTATTCTTTTAAAGCTGTCCTTAAAGGACAATTCAGCCAGATACATTACAATGAGCAAGAATATTTCCAATACAAGTGGAACTATTAGCCTATCTGAAAAAACACAGAAAACGATTATTAATAAGATGGCAATAAGCTTAACCCTACCTTCCAAATTATGAATGATAGTGTCCTTAGAAGCGATCACTTCCAAATTTCTAACTTCTTCTATTGCCATAATAATCACTTAAAATTAGTTTTTTAATATTAGTAAAAATCAGTTTTTTAAAATTATATTTAATTAAAAATTAAAATTCCTAATTAAATATTAGATTTTCAAATAAAAATATTTAACTTAACTTAAATAGACAAAACTTAAATTACCCATTTAACCTAACTTAAAAAGATAAAACTTAAATTACCCATTTAACTTAACTTAAATACTTTAAATCTTTAGAAATAGAAAAGAGGTGATCTTAGATAAAAATTATAAAAATAATTAATATCTAAGATTTTTTTCTAATATTTAAAGTTCGGTTAAATTCAAAATGCCCCTTTAAAAAGTCTTTAAAAGTTTAGATTTGATAAAAACTTAAATTAAAGCTTTTTAAAACTTTAAAATTGATAAAACCTTAAATTAATGCTTTTTAAAAAGTTTAAAATTTAATGGAACCTTAAATTAATAAATTTTATAGTCTGAACAAACTTATTCAGATCTTTTCAATGCATAACCTATACCCCATGCAACAATAAGTGTTATCAGCGCGCCTAGAATCAATACGCCGATTTCACCTATTTTTTCTAAAGGCTCATAGGTATAGTCTGGGAATGGAGCTTCCATTACTGGAGCTTCAACATCTTCGCCAACGTTTGCATCTTCTGCTGATTTTTCTAATCCATCTGGGTCTCCAGATGCAATGTAAGGAGATAATACTGCTAATGCAAGACAGAATATAATCCCTACTACGATTAAATATTTGTCACTTTTACTTAATTCCATATTTTCACCCTCTATTCTCTATTCCATGCCAATAGATCTGGTCTGTATTTTTCAAGAGCAAATATAACAATAACTGTTAATACTCCTTCAATTAAACCAATGAATGCATGGTAAAGTGCCATAGAAGCGACTCCCACACTCAATGGGAAAGTTCCTGCAATAGCCATCTCAAGAGCACAGACAACAGCTGCAACTAATGTTGCAAGCCATGCGCCTAAGAATATTGAAGGATATTTTCCAATGATGCCGTTTAATCCTTTGTAGGTGTAAAGACCGACACATCCTCCAACGATAGCCATGTTAAATACATTTGCACCTAAAGCGGTAATTCCACCGTCTCCGAAGAATAAAGCTTGTATAAGCAATACTGCAGTGAATACAAGAACAGCAGCTTCAGGAGCCATAAATACAATAGCAACTAATGCCCCACCGACCATGTGGCCACTGGTACCAAATGGAATAGGCATGTTCATAGACATAATTGCAAAAATACCTGCAGCTAATACTGCAAGAAGTGGTATACGTTTTTCATCTAGATTTGCTTTGGCCCATTTTCCAGCGAAATACAATGCAATAATCAAGATTACATAGTAGATCGCACATTGCCAAAGAGGTATAAAACCATCAGGTATATGCATATTTTTTTCCTCCAAATTAATTAAATTGAATAAATCACACTAAAAAGATTACTTTTTAAACTTAAATAAGATTATTAAAAATAAAAATATTAGAATTTTAAAAGCTAATAAGATTATTGAAAATAAAAATATTAAGAAAAATTATTACCCATTAATACTTTAAATACTAAATACAATGCAAAAAAATAATTTACTTTTAAAAAGTAATACTTTTTTAATATAATTCATTATGAAAGTAATACTTTAGTAATACTTTTTAAAAAACAAAGAAATGATTAAGTATTACTAGAAAGCAGAATTCACCATTATTTGTCAAAATAAACAACATAATATAGAGATAATGCTATTTATAAACAAATAAACAATACTATTTATATATAAAGCATTTATAAATGTTTGTTTTGTATTACTAATCCTTTGATTTTAATAAAAAAAGTAATACTTTTTTAAAAGTAATAAAAATTTAAAACATTTTATTAACAATTATTTTAGTTTAAGAATAAAGAATTAAAGATAAAAATAGAAAATCAAGTATATTTGATAAATTATGGAAAAAATAATTATGGATTTTCCCAATTAATGAAAAATAAGACAGATATAAATTTTGTTCATAAAAATAAGAACAATGATAGACTTAATTAGGTAAATTTCATAAAAAGAGAAAGAAGAGCAAGTTAAAATTGTTTTTAAATACCATACCATTTTTATTTTACTTAATAATAATGCATATTATTATGATTTTAATTTGAATTTTTTTAGATAAATATTATATAAAAATAAGAAATAACTGTTTATTATTCGCTAAATGAACAATTCTTATCCCTTAAAACTTATTATTTTACTGTTTTTTAACTTATTGTAAAAATCATTTTTTAAAGTTAATTTTAAAATGCTTTTAAATCATAAGAGCAAAACTTTTTTTTAATATTGGAACTATTTTGCTTTTGATTTAAAAGCCCTTAATTTTGCTTGAAGTTTGGATATATAATCAAATTCCTTTACAGTAGAAAGGGAATTCCCATATCCGCATCTTGGACAAAAAGCCTTATTACAGCCTTTACACTGTCCACAAGCACCACAAGGCCCTCCTTCAAGAGGATCAAACTCGTAACCACACATACTACATTGCATCATATCACCTTAAATTAATTTTTAAACAACTGAAAATAATAAAAAATATATTGATTTAAGTGTATTTATCATTAAAACGCTAGGACTAAAGCTTTTCTTTAGTTCAATTTAATAGTCCCCAATATAAAATGAATAGATTAAGTTATTAATTAAATTGATTAAATTAATTAAATTATCTAAATAAAGAATATTAAATCAAATAAAGAAAAATAAAGAACTAGAACTAGCTAAACGATCAAAACTTAATTAAAAAAAAGAGTTAGAACTGGCTAAACTAGTTCATAACTCCATTTAAAAAAAAAAAAATAAAGATTTGGAATGGGTTAACCCAATCCCAAACCTAGTCCAATCATATAAACTATGAAAGCTACCACATATGCAACAACTAAAGTCAATCCAGCCATCAGCAATGGATATTTCCATCCACCGGTTTCCTGCTTGATTGCCCCCAATGCTGCAAAACACGGAATGTATAGAAGTACAAATACCATGAATACGTAAGCGGTTAGAGGAGTAAAGATTCCATGCATAGCTGCAGCAATCTCGGCTCCCTCCTCTGCCACTCCAAAGAGCGAGCTGAAGGTACCGACAACAACCTCCTTAGCAACAAGACCAAATAATAAGGCTACAGCAGGTTGCCATTCTCCGAAACCTAAAGGAGCAAACACAGGTGCAATGACCTGACCGATAGTACCGATTGCACTATCTGCAGATCCATATTCCACACCAGCAGGGAAATAGCTTAACATCCAGATTACAATACTTGCTACCAAAATAATGGTACCTGCCTTTTTAATGAATCCCCAGGATTTTTCAAGGGTGTGCATTATGATACCTCTGATTGTAGGCAATTTATAGTCAGGTAATTCCATTACAAATGGAGCGTCCATTTCTTTAAATGTAGTCTTTCTTAATATAAATGCAACAATGACTGCTACAAGTATACCAAGCAAGTATAATGAGAAGATTACAAGGCTTTCATTAGCTGCGAAAAATGCCCCAACTAACAATAAGTATACAGGCATTCTAGCAGAACAGGACATGAATGGAACAATCAGCATAGTGATCAATCTGTCCTTTTCGTTTTCCATGGTTCTGGTTGCCATAATACCTGGAACACCACAACCGATTCCTAAAAGCATAGGAATAAATGCCTTACCATGTAATCCTACAAACTTATGCATTAATTTATCCATAACGAATGCAGCTCTAGCTAAATAACCGCAATCTTCAAGGAAACTAATAATTAAGAACAATAGAATGATTTGAGGCAAGAAGACCAATACTCCGCCAACCCCTCCGATAAGTCCATTGACTAGGAATGAAGAAAGCATTGTTTCTCCAAGGGAGCCGATTATGGCATCACCTAAGATTCCAAAGAATTCGTCAATCAAATCTTGGAAAGGTGCGCCGAAAGTAAATACGATTTCAAACATTGCATACATTATAACAAGGAATATCGGGAAGCCCAATATCCTGTTTGTAACGATTCTATCGATTTTTTCACTTATAGTGGTTTTCAAATGGTCCGGCTTGGTGAGAGATTCTTTTAATAAT
This sequence comes from Methanobrevibacter ruminantium M1, assembly GCF_000024185.1. NCBI lineage: Archaea > Methanobacteriati > Methanobacteriota > Methanobacteria > Methanobacteriales > Methanobacteriaceae > Methanobrevibacter > Methanobrevibacter ruminantium. Next base: position 726,257 of record NC_013790.1, on the reverse strand, counting down.
CCGTCAATGAATGCATATCTTGCATTTGCGATTACCTCTTCACTGCCTTCTCCAAATATGCCTTTCAAGTGGTCCTTGACCTTTTGAGTTTCATTTACTATATTGTTTCTTTTTGAAGATCCTTCAATCTTCTCTTCAACGATTTCATCATTTTCAAGCAATTTGATTGCAATCCAAGATGAAGGAACATCAAGTAAGTTTTTGTCTTCTTCTATAACAGCCTGCAATTCAGCGAGATGCTCTTTAAGTTCATTGTTATAAACCAATTTTTTAGAAGAGTCTACCGGGTTTGCAGCTGCTTGTTCAATAGTTTTAAGCAATTGCTCTTTACCTATATCACTATTTGCTTCAATTTCAACAACAGGAACTCCCAATAATTCAGAAAGCTTATCTGCATTGATTGTATATCCCTTGTCTTGGGCGTACTTATTCATATTCAATGCAACTACTAAATTAGCTCCGAGCTCCATCATCTGAACAGTCAGATACAGGTTTCTTTCTATGTTTGCTGCATCTATAATGTTCACGATTACATCAGAGTCTTCATCTACGATAAAGTCTCTTGATACAATTTCCTCAATTGAATGAGCACTTAAAGCATAGTTACCAGGTAAATCAATTACTTCAACTTCGTTCCCACTATGTTTATAGGAACCTTTTGCTTGTGCTACGGTTTTACCAGGCCAGTTACCTACATGTTGGTTTAAACCGGTCAAATTATTGAATAGGGTGGTTTTACCTACATTAGGATTACCTGCTAAACCTATTTTGAGATTTGCCATATTGTATACCTTTTTGTAATTGATTTTAAGTTTTTATGCTTTTTAACATATTTTTGATTAATTATAAAAATCAAAATGAAATTTTTAAGTTTAAGTCATAGACTAGTGAATCAAATTAGACATAAACTAATAAAATAAATTTAAGTTTAAGTCATAGACTAGTGAATCAAATTAGACATAAACTAATAAATTTATAAAATTAAATATTTGAAAAAAATGTTAAATAAAAAATTAATAAAATTAAATTTTAAATATTTGGAAGTTTCTAACTCACCAATTTTTCATCTATAAAATAAAATGAAATTATACTTCTACATCGATATTCCTAGCTTCTTCTTTTCTAAGACATACAGAGTATCCTTTTACCTTAATTTGCATAGGATCTCCAAGAGGAGCTACTTTTTCTACTTCAATATCTGCTCCTTTAATGAAGCCCATACCGAGCAAATGTCTTTTCAATTCCAAATCTCCGCCAGTTCCGTAAGAAGATAAGGTGCCTTGTTCTCCAGATTTGAGTTCGCTTAATTTTTTAATCATTTTATAACCTCGCAAAAATCATAATATAAAAATAATATCCAAGAAGTAGGAAATTTAGGTATACCTAAATTAAGGTTTATTGGAATCTCAATATTTTGAGGTATTTGTAGTTTAATTAAAATTTTTAAATTTTCTTTAAAAATTAGATATTTTTAAAATAAATTGCATTGGTTTTTAAAAATATATTGGATTGTTGATTAAATGAAAATAAAAAGATTACTATAAAAACCTAATTAGGCATACCTAAAACCTAATATTATTTTACTCCCTACTAGTATATAAAGTTTAGGTTTACCTAATAGTATACCCCCCATAATACAAGACATTAATAAAAAAGGTCAAGGAACCCTTCTTTTTCCAGAATAAAGGACGAATGCTGGAAAAAAAGAAACTAATAAAAAGAAATAAAATAACTCTTATTATAATTATAATATAAATAATAATCTATAAATTAATATAATATTTTTATATTCAAAAATAATAATATTAGTATTATAATTATCTTTTAGGTATACCAAAACTTTTAAATAAAATTAAATAAAAATTATTTATTGTAATTCTAAAAAATTTCCAAAAGAATTAACAATTAAAAAACAGGTGATTATATGGTAGACAGACATGAAATTGTAGACAAAATGTATGAAAACAAACACACTTTACTTTTCGTAGGAGGAATTGCAACTGCAATTGTAGGGGCAAAAATTTTAAAATCCCAAACCACTAAAGATTACGCTGCAAAAGGAATGGCTAAAGTTCTAACTTGCAAAAGCGACTTAGAAGAATCCATTCAAGACATTAAAGACAATGCAGAAGACATTCAAACTGATGCAAAAGCTGCTCAAAAAGAAGCAATCTGTGTAGATGTAACTGAAGAAGAAGAATAAAAATAATATTATTTTTTAATTCTTAACTTATTATTTTATTATAATTTAGATAAAATTCCAATCTAAAATATAATTTTAAAACTATTATTTTTATTAGATAAAATTCCAATCTAAATAACTTAAAAACTTTTAATATTATATTATAGTTTTATAATTCTCTCCTAAAAGAAGTTTTATAATAAGATAATATTTTTTACAAATTAATTCTTAAAAGAAGCTTTTAACGATTTAGATTCGGATAAATTAGAGCCATGATTTTTACAATAGAATATGATAAAGGAACTCGCTTAAGAGTGAGATGTGGTAAAGAAGCATTTACCAAAGAGGAATCCTATGGCTTAGCTGAAACCTTAATCGACTATGACTTCATAGATGAAGTAAAGGTGTCTCATAGAAACGGAAGCATTCTTGTCTTATACAATGATCCTAAAAAAAGGATAGAAATTCTTAGAATCATATCAAAAATCAGCCAAGATAATTTATATGAAACAAAGGCAAGTGATAAGGCTGCTCTTGAAGAGCTGAATGACAAGTTTGCAATAAAAATTGCAAAGCATATTCTCAAAAGATACCTCTTTAAGATCATATTGCCAATTCCTTTAAGGAAATTAAGAATGCTTTATCATGCGTCATCCTATATCTGGAGAGGGCTCGACAGCCTAACAAGTTTCCGCGCTGATGTGGCCCTTCTTGATGGAACAGCAATTACTGCATCATTATTGACTAAAAACTACAAGTCTGTAGGGTCAATGATGTTTCTCCTATCCATCTCTGAAATGTTAGAAGACTATACAATGCAAAAGACCAAAAGCACATTAAAAAGCAGTCTGGCCTTAAACATTGACAGCGTATGGAAAGTGGAGATTGATGATGAGGGAAATGAAATCGAAAGCCAATTCCCATTAAGCAAGCTTGAAAAAGGAGACAAGATAAGAATCAGAACCGGCGCGATCATTCCAGTCGATGGAGTCATTGCAGATGGGGATGCAATGATCAATGAAGCCTCCATGACTGGAGAGTCATTAGCTGTTCATAAGGATAATGGCAAGGCTGTCCATGCAGGAACCGTTGTTGAAGAGGGCTCAATAGTCATTGAAGTCCGCTCCGTTAACGATGAGACAAGATTGAATAAGATCATTGACATGATTGAGGATTCAGAGGAGCTGAAGGCTGGAATTCAAAGCAAAGCAGAAAAGCTAGCAGATTCAATTGTGCCATACAGCTTAGCTGCAACAGCACTGACATACCTCATTACAAGAAATGTGACAAAGGCATTATCCGTATTGATGGTAGACTTCTCCTGTGCAATCAAGCTAACAACCCCTATTTCTGTCATCTCAGCAATGAAAGAGGCATCAGACAATAGGATAATGGTAAAAGGTGGAAAGCACCTGGAAGCATATGCAAATGCAGACACCATTGTCTTTGATAAGACTGGAACATTAACCAATGCTCATCCAGTATTGGAAAAGGTCATTCCTTGTGGAAAATATGATAGAGATGAGGTCTTAAGAATTGCAGCATGCATTGAAGAGCACTTTGCCCATAGTGTAGCCACTGCCATTGTGAAGCAAGCCGAAAAAGAAGGATTGCACCATGAGGAAGACCATAGTGAAGTGGAATACATTGTTGCACATGGAATCTCAACTACTTATGACGGCAAGAAAGCAATCATTGGAAGCAGGCACTTTTTAGAAGAGGACGAAGGAATCAGATTTACCAAAAAGCAAGAAAAACTTATTGAAGAAAATGCAGAAGAGTATTCTGTAATCTATCTTGCAATAGGTAAAAAACTTCAAGGAATCCTTTGCATTGCAGATCCTGTAAGAGACGAAGCCCATGAAGTAATAAGTCAGCTTAAGGCATTAGGCATTGAAAATGTAGTGATGCTAACTGGAGACAGCGAAAACGCTGCAAAAAGAATAGCCAAGGATTTAGGCATTACCCGGTATAAATCTCAAGTGCTTCCAGAGGATAAGGCAAGCATTATTCAAGAGATTAAAGCCGAAGGCCATCAGGTCATTATGGTTGGAGATGGAATAAACGACTCTCCTGCATTATCTGCTGCTGATGTGTCAGTAGCTATGAGAAACTCATCAGACATTGCAAGAGAAGTTGCAGATATTTCCCTACTTTCAGATGACCTTTATGACTTGGCAACTCTTAGATTGCTTGCAACAGGCATGCTTGATAAGATAAATACAAATTACAGGCATATTGTCATGTTTAATGGATCACTGATTGGACTTGGATTGCTTGGAGTCATTCCACCTACAACAAGCTCATTGCTTCATAACTTATCTACAATGCTCTTTGGATATAGAAGCACTAAGTCTGTTTTAGGTGAAAAAGAAGAAGTCGTTATTGATACAAACGTAATTAATAATGATGGTGCTTTGATTGGCCAATCAGGCAAATAAAATTAGTTTTTATGTAAATTATAGATTAATTTCTATAATTTTACATTTTTACTTTTAGAAAAAAGATTTTGATAAAGGAAATTATTTATAAAAACAATAACTCTTTTTACTCATTTTATACAATTTAATAATATTCTACTTAAAATAAACTCTTTTTACTCAATTAACTGTTTAACAATTATTCTGATTTATTATATATTTTCACATTATTCATTTGATTAATAATGTCTAAATTATCGTTTAAATAATAAATCAATATTTTTAAAGTCTTTTCTATTCCACTTCTTTGACGCATATAAAGATCATCGGAATCCACATTTACCAAATCAGCATAAACATCAGAACTTGTGCTAATGACAATATCATCATCGACAATAGCTATGCCACCATATCCAATCCCTGCAGTTGTGCCTATTCCAATATCAGAACCAGATACCTTTTTAGCAGCCTCTGCCATCAATATAGCCATTTCCCTATCGCCATCATCGTCATAAACCTTAATTCCATCAATAAGTGTCAAAGGCTCTAGCGGATTTTCTATCTTTAAAACAGATTTTACAGCATCCAATGTAGGAATGAACAATCCACAGCTAACACTCAAATCCCTTAAATCAAAAATGGAACATTTATCTTCAAGAATTGCATCCTTGATGCAATCCTTTTGGACTTTGTTAACCAAACCCCAATAGGAAGATGCAAAAATATCATCATAATCCTGAGCGAGAGCATGTATTTCACGAGCTAAAATCCCATGTGTAAAACATTCTGCAGTTGCGATAGTAATCATTTAAACACCTTTAAGTAAATTAAAGCTTACTAAAAAATCTCCTTTTATTTATTTAGAAAACAACTATTCATTATTCTTTTCAATAAGTAATTTTAAGGCCTCTCTTGTAATGATATTAGCAATATCATCCAATACATAAGGAGTTATTGGAATTCCATCCCTAATAAACCTATTAGTGCTTATAACTAAATGGTTATCAAGGATTCCTTCTTTTCTTAACTCTTCAATAGCGGGATTGGAATCATCAAATTCAGAGATGTCTGCTACAACAATCTCTTCATCCCCAATTCCGAATATACCTGCAGTTCCAATTGTTTTTGAGCCGTTTTCATGAGCTTTTTTAATTATCTTTGCTGCAGTAGGTACGGTATTTCCTCCAGCTATTTCAATTACAACCACATCTCCAGTGATTAAATCAATATTATCCTCTGTTATGTCTTCAGTGATTGAAACAACTTCTCTAAAATCCTTTGAATGGGTGGAAATTTCCTTTAAAAAGTCAGATTTATAAGTGCCGACTTTAGCTCCTTTCAATAGAAATATTATATCAGATTCAGAGATCTTCTGTCCATCAATAACTGTTATCTTAGCTGGACCTCCTCTGTGAACCTGTATAAGATTGATTCCTGTTCTTAAACCTAATCTTCCAAATCCCACTAAATCAATACTTCCTTTTGGAATTAAACTATTTTCCATTTCTTGAATCATTATTACACCAAAATTCTCCTTTTAAATAAAATCTAAAAATATCTTATTTTTCCTCCATTTATATAAAAATCACATAACCATAAAATTATAAATTAAATCGGAAAATTAAAAAAAAACTAAACAATGCCTCTAAATTAAGATAATTTAAAAGGAATACTGAAAACACATATTCCTAAAACTAAAAAGCAATGAAAGCATGGGAAATATCTAAAAATCAGCAGAAATATATTTCCAAGGAACTCCATTGTCAATCATTTCTACAGGAACAGTAATATCCTCATTTCGTCTTAGCAATTCCTTTAAGGCAAATAGCCCCGGAATCTCAATAATATGATGAGAAACATCGATTAAAGTAATTCCTAGCTTTTTCGCATAAATCGCATTTGAATGGTTCAAGTCACCAGATAAAAATGCATCTACGGACCTGTCCTTAGCCAATTTAATAAATTCCTTATTGCTTAAGCCAAATCCGGAAACTATAGCAATTTTCCTAAGCATCTTATCAAAGTCGCCATCATGAACCAATCGAACATTTTCAGGACCGAACTTATAGCAAACCAAGGCTAAGAACTGATCCAATGTCTTTGTTGAAGAGCAGATTCGGCCTATGCCTGTCTGCTTGTGAAAAATAGAAATAGGCTTTAAACCCAAATAATAAGCCAAAGCGTCATTTGCCCCTCCCTGAACAATATCCCAATTGGAATGGACAACATAGGTTGGAGTCTTTGGCATAAAGAGAGGAGGATGATGGGAAATAACCAAATCACCCTTATCAAATTTCAAGTCATCTTCTGGCAATAAATCTAATATGACTTTAATATTTTTAATATCGAAATTGTCGAAAGTCTTTCCAAAATAGCCGAATTTATCATTCTTCAATGCCAATTTACGAGGCACCAATTCATCTATAATATTAAAAATATCATTTGCATACATTTTAACACCTAAACGATATAAAATCAATCAGTAAAAAATTACCACCTAATCAAGAAATAAAAATCAACAAGTAAAATTTACCACCTAATCAAGATTTCAGAATAGATTTTGTCAATAAAGCATTTAATAATTTCCTCACAGTCAAATGGAGCAATAGTTGAAACTTTAATTACAGGAGACCCTATTAATTCAAAGAACTTATCCAAGTCATTTTCCTTAAAAACAATCTCTTCAAAGAAGGTCATTTCAGATGAACAGTAAAGAACTCCTTCCCTTGACAATATCTCATTCATTGATTGCCTTAAGATATCTATTGTCAAAGTCATGGTTCCAGAGGTTTTTGTGTTTAAACCTTCTGTTTTAAGAATGAACTTATTATATGAATTCACCAGGCTTATGCGAGAATAGATATTGTTTTTATTCTTCAATAAGTCATCATTGTCTTCAGCTATAGGGTCTTCAATTAAAAAGACCTTTGTGTAAATTGATTCTGATTGGCTTTCATCTATTCCTCCCAATCAAGTAGTGTCAATTACAACATCAGCACTTCTTATTAAGCCCAAATCTGATGAAAATTCTATATTCTCTTTAAATTTACCTTTAGAAGATTTATTCACATCAATAGGATCTCCCAAGTTAGAATCAATAAAACCTTCCAAATGGGGATAAATATCAACTATAGTAATATTTTTAAAACCATTATATGATAAATATTTCGCAATGGCTATTCCTGTAAAATAGGTTCCAATAATTATGATGGAACTTTCATTATGTATTGTTTCCTTGTTTGTTAGACTATCAAATAAGTCCATAACAGCCCTTGCTTTCTTTTCTAAAATCAAATTAAAAATATCTATTAATTTGATATTTGATTTGACTGTAAAAACCTCTGAACTTATTCCAGTATCGTAATCTTGATTATTCATTTAAATCATCAAAAAAGAATTATTATCATTATATAAGTCATTTCAATACTTGATTATCTTCGTTTTAACTCATTCTTCTTTAAAGCCTACTTTCTTTAACGCCTCTAATGTCTCCTTATAAACAGTCTTTTCGAGTGGCTGATTATGAATTATATGGGATGGGGAAGTGGCTGCAGTTAAAATCCTGGATTTGCTGTCCATAAAAACCAAAAAAGAACCAGAGCCAGGGATTCCTAAACGACCTCTTGCAATGACCAAATCTGCATCTGACTGATCTACAGCTATCATAGCCTTTGCAATTGCAGGCATTCTACTGAAATCAGCATAATTAGTATTTACCTGCAGATATTCAGCAGGAGGAATATTGAATTTAGCTAGAACCTCATTTATTACCTCTACTTTTATGCCATTCTTATTAGGAACAACAATCTTTGCATTTCGAATATAGTTCTGGATTGCTTCAATCTCTTCAATAGTGTCTCCCTTACGTGTTCCTTCATAAGATTGGATAGAAGCTTTTCTAATACTTTCCTCAAAGGCCATATTACCACCAAAAATAAAAATAAATAATTTCAATAAAAATTTGAATATACAATAAAATTTAAGCTTTAATAAAAAATGAACTATAAATAAAAGAATTAAATGAAAAATTAAAAAAAATAAAATAATTATTAATCAAGTCAAAAAAATTGGCAAAAATTTGACTGTATTAATAAAAATTATAAATATTATTTACCTAATAGCCAAAAGCTAGGCTTTAAGCATGAAGCTGAACCTCAAGGCCCAAATTCTCAACTACTGAAATCACCTCATGCAAATTGCCGTATTCTGGATTTCCAACTCCCTTAACGACTAAAGGATAGTCTTCAGGGATTACTGTTGCCAAATTGTTTGCTCCAGCCATCAAAGGAAGCTCAACATTCTCAGGACCGATTGTAGGTGTTGGAACAGTTATTCTAATGCGAGGATACATGATCCTTGTAATTGCAATTGTCTTTAGCTGCTCTTCGATAGAGCAAGGAGGGTGATTTTCCATAGGGGTGTCAACATATGGATTAAATCCCATTATAGGAATCTCCTCTAAGCTCTCAAAGCTTCCAAGGAATAATAGATGGTCAACCCTATCCTCATAGGATTCTCCAATGCCAATCAACAGACCGGAAGACAATCCAATACCTGCATCTGATACCATTCTGCATATGTTTATGCGGTCAGATAACTTTTCACCAGGCTTTACAAAGTTAAAAACGTCTTCATTGGTTGTCTCTAAATTGCAGCAAACAGTATCAGCATCATATTTCTTCAATTCGTCTACTGCTTCTTGAGTTAAATCAGCGCCGACATTAACCAATATTTCAAGGGAGGTTTCTCCCTTAACTATCTTTGCAGCATTTACTGCTTGCTTTCCTTTATATCCATGTCCTCCAGAACAGCTTATTCTAGGAATGCCTGATCTTTCAACACACATTGCAGCTTGGCGTATCTCTTCATCAGACTTATAAAAAGCGTCATAATATCCAATGGATGAAGTCTTAGCAGCAAATCCGCAATATTTGCATCTAGGTTGAACTTGACATTTATTTGTAAGATGAATAGTGGATGTTAATTTAATTACATCAGAACATTCATTGCGAATATCGCAAGCTATTTTACATAATTCCTTTAAAGTTTCCTCATCATCTATTTCAAATAATTGGATCAATTCATTTCTGCTTAACTTTTCTCTATTTTTAGCTTTTTCCAAGATAGATTCTATCAAATTAACACCCTATTAATGATTTGAATAAATAATTAATAATAATTAGATTAATATTTTACATGCATAAACTAATCTGTAAAAGCCCTTATTTTATATGGACAATTAAAAGCTATAAACTCATTTAAATGATTAATTAAAAGTTATAAAACTCATTTAAATGATTAATTAAAAGTTATAAAACTCATTCAAATGCTTTATTAAAACCTATAAAATATTAATCTGATTATCTTTAATTGAATTAAAAAATTAAGCCTAAGACCTTTTTAAAGATTTTTTAGAAAAATCCAATTTAAAAGATTTAAAGCTTAAAGATTAAAAAACTTACAAAATCTTACAAAATTTTATAATAATCTTACAAAATCTTATAAAATCATATAAAATCCTAAAGAAAATAACAATAAATAAATAATGAATTAAATAAATATTAAAACATTAGATAATTTGTTATTATAATTTATCACTCCTTTTTTAAATTAAATAACTTATTATTTAATGTGAAACTAAAGAAATAAATTAATAGCATTAAACCCAAAATTCACAAAAAGATTAATGACTATTAAATTTATTTTCTTTAGTATATTTGGTAGCTAAAATTTTCTCCAAGAGCTAAATTTCAACTATTATAACTTATAAAGTTATAAAACTTATTTTATCTTTTTTTCAAGACCCTAATTATCTATTTGGATCTTTTTTCTAAAGATTCTAAGATAGTAGGTACAATTTCAGATAATGGACCGAAGTTCATTGAGTCAGCAGTACCTAATAATGCGCCAGGGTTTAAAGCATCATCCATTTTGTCAATGCCTTCATCAGCCATTAATTTGGTTACGTTGGTTAATGCTTCGTTAGCCATCATTTGAGCGAATCCTGCTGGTGCACCTAAGATTTGAGTTACAGTGTCTCTGTAGGATAAAAGACCAGCGTAGGTAATTGCAGTTACTGCGGAACACATATCACATACAGGACCTACCATGTTTGCAGGTAAGGTGAATGCGGAACCTCTTGCTTTTGCACCTAAGTCTTTTAAGGTGTCGATAGCTGCTTGGTCAGCAAATCCTTCTGCAATGTAAACTTGACCTTTCATTTCAGGTACTGCACCTGGGTGGTAGGAAGCTACGTTTACGTTTTTGCCTAAGTCTTCAAAGATTTGGTTTAATCCAGGAGTTGGGATGGTACATGCGGAGGTTACGATTGCACCGTCTTTAATTACATCAGCGAATTTTTCGATGATAGCAGGTTGCATACCTCCTTCTGGTAACCAGGTCATGATCCAGTCAGCGTCAGCTACTGCTTCACGGTCGTCAGTAGTACATTTCATTCCTAAGTCTTCAGGGTGAGTGAAGTGGATAGCACCGTTAGCTGGTTTAGGTACGGTTTCAGCTAATTCTCCTACTTTTGCTCTGATTGCAGGCATTACATCTTCAGGGTTTCCAGCTTTGTGAGCTGCGATTACTTCTGCATAGTCAAAGTCTTCTACTACAGTGAATTCGCCGTCAAATACAGGGTCAGCTACTACAACTTCGTCTACACCTGCTAATTCTAAAAGTTCTGCACCCATTTCAATGGTAGAGTGGGTCATTGAAATGTTTTCTTTACCGGTTGCGTCTGCTACTTCACAAGCTCTAGAAAAATTTGTAATTCCACTAGCTGCGTGAGTTCTGTAACAGCCAGCACCTAAAATTGCTACTTTCATTTTAAAATATCTCCTTTATATTTTACCACCTTGTTAAGAGCATATAACAAATTTTCTATATACATCCCTGAGGTTCAATAATCATAAAACTTCATTAAGTTTAGGCAAATATTGAAACCCTCAAGAATTAATGAATTTTAAAGTTTTGATAAAACCCCATTAAATCCTTAAATAAGACATTTAAGCCATTTTTATAAATTTAAGGAAATTAAGTAATACTTAAATGAAGTTTTTTTCAAGTAAGTAATACTAAATAACAAAGTAGTAATAATAACTTTATTGTAATACATATTTAAAGATATTTATTACTCTTTGTAACATATAGAACTAAAAGTAATACTACAAATGAATTGTAAAAAAATGAGCCAAAAAATAGCAAAATTTTTATATCATATAAAGATTAAATAAGAAAATAGTACAGTAATAAAATATTATATAAAAGTATTACTTTTTTATAAATTTATTATATTTTTGTAATAATTAGAAAAGGGGATTGCCCCATATTGGAAATGAAACTTTTTCCAAATAAATTACTTAAAAATATTTAATATAAATCTTTATAGATGAGGGAAAGAATGTACGAACTTATTAAGGAATCAATTAATAGTGATGAAAGTGCTTTGGAATTAGCTAAAAGCAAAAAAGATGTAATCTCTGTTGTAGATGCAATATCCGATTTAAGCTTTGAAGACACCATGAAACTTGGAACAAGATTCAAGAAGTTCCCGATCGGCTGTGACTTAACTGAAGTGGTGGTTGGAACCTGTGCATCAGATTTGGAAAAGATGGATCTCTTCGGCAACTGCATGCTTGCAAACATGATCGGTGCTCCTATACACATATGCGCATATGCGTTCTCAGACATTGCAGAGAAATATGGCCAAAGAGGTGTGGAAATAATGGAAGAGGTCTACAATATCACAGATGTTCCACTGGACCTTGACCACTTTGGAAAATACGGTGCCATGAGATTCCCAAAGCATATTGTAGGATGCGGAGGAGACTGCTACAACCAAGGACCAAGCTTTACCGAATGCCCTAGAGGAAGAATCCACGAAAGATTGCTTGACAAGGAAAAGGCAGAGCTTGACGATAAGGAAACCTGGGTCCAATTATCATCTTCCGTTGCAATCAACTTAAGCAGCGAGCAATGCAATGACGGCCATGCGGCACCTCTTGAAGAGGCCCAAGACTTGGCAGACCTTGCAAAGAAATATGGAAAGGGCCTTGAAGCAATCATGTTTGTAGGAGACGGATATGATGAACTTATCACAGGCTTTACAAAGGCAATCGAAATGGGTGTTGATGTATTTGTAATTGAAGGGGGACCATTCAACAGATGCGAAAACACCAACGAAAGCTTTGCTAAGACAATTGCAATGAGCAGAGTCTTATGTCCTGGAAAAGTTGTTGCCACAAACGGTGCATATGAAAGTGAATGCAGAGCAGGGCTTAGATCCGGACTAAATGTTATAATTACCGGTTTTCCTAAAAACCATCACGGATACATGTGCGGTTTCGAGCCTGGAACTGCAAGAAGAGGCAAGTTCGGCCTCCCAAGAGTAATCAAGATCATGAATGAGGAAATAAGTGCAGGCCCAACAAGAGTTCCTGTCCAAAGAGAAGAGCTATTGGCATTGACCCATGCAGTCAAGCTTGCAGGACCTGAAAACATCTATCCTAAGACAATCGGATCATTTGCAATTGGAGACGCCCATTGGGCTACAATACAAAACTCTAAAATGTATAAGGAAATGTATCTTCCAAAAACCTTAGAGGAAATAGCTGATAGCGTAAATGGCAATTCAGTTTCATTGCATGGAGGAAGATTCGTTTCATGGCTTGTTGCAAAAGAGCTGGATAAGAAAGGAATCGATGAGATAATAATCACTGACAGCAACCCATGGGTAGAGAAAGTCAGCGTAGACAATCTTCAAGAGGAATTGAATGCAACTATCATCAGAGGCCATGCAGATGATAAGGGAGCTGGAATGATTGCTAAGGAATCTATTGTAACCACTACAATTCCTAAAATCCATAATGCAATTAAATCCAAGATTCCTCATGCAGTAAATATCATCTAAATAGATTAAAAAAATCTCCAGATATATGTTATTTTAGATATTAAATATCTGGAAATTATCTTTTTATATGAAAAATATTCAAAAAATAAGATTTATCTTAAGAGATTTTTATAAAAATAAAAAAATAATACAAAAAATGAATAAAAATATAAAAATGTAATACTTTTTTAGAAAAAAGTAATAAACTTTTTATATGACAAACTATAAAATAAAAATTGTTTAAAGAGAATAATTTTTTTTAAATTATATCGCTCAAATTAAAATAAAAAATAACTCTTTAAACAATATAAGAACAATGTGTCACCTTAAAAAAAAACATTGTTCTTATTCATATTTTAAAATTTTATGTTTACACATCAAACAAGATTTGCCAATTTCCTTCCTTTATCACTTTATTTTAAACCCTTTTTTACACCAATTATTATAAAAATCAATGCAAAGCCTATTTTTTTCTTAAAAAGTAAATTGTAAAAAGTAAATTGCTCACAGCTTAGGCTCTAATTTCTTAATTGCAAATGCTAAAAACACAATTATCATTGGAAAGAACAATCCATACAGAATAAAAAGCAGACTGCTTGGAACAATATCTCCAATTACAACAGAAGCTGCAAGAAGCATTGTTAAAATAATCACAGGCGCTAAAATAGCTAAAAATGTATAAATCATAATGAAAGCATTTAATTTTTCACTATATTCCTTTAACTTCATTCTCATATCAAAATTAACATCTTCAGCAATAATATTTAATGAATGGGACAGATTGCTCCCTATCCTTAAGCTTGCAAGTATCTCATAGATTACTCTAGATAATGCCTTGGAGTTTACCCTCTTCTCCAGATTCAAAAAGGCATTTTCACTTGTTTCACCATATTTTATCTCCTCAAGAACCCTTGAAAATTCCCTTGATAAAACACCATAGTCAGAGTCAACAATAGAATCAAGAGCATCAAACAAGCTTTTTCCAGCCCTTAATTCAGTGGACAATTGGCGCAATGCATAGGGCAGTTCTTTTGAGATTGATGAATAATCATTCTCATGTCTTATTTTAGGAAGATAAAGGATAAACAAAGCAAACAATATAAAAAACATTAAAAAGGCAATGGAAAGTTCAAAAGAAACAAATACAGCAATAAGAATGGAAAAAGGATTTATTATAATTAAAAAGGACATAAAATAACAGTTTTAAAAGGTCTTGAGAAGATCTTATTTGAAAAAACCTGTTGTCTAATATTAAAACAACTAGTTTTATCTTTAAATTATATAGGAAATTTTTATTTGATTCATTTTCATTAGTGCCATTTGGAGTTATAAACATTGCTTGCTTGTTTAAATATTTGTTTTCCAAGTATTCAAAGATATTTTCATTATTAAAAATCTTAGATAAGTTTAAATTAGAGATGAATGAATAATTCTCATTTTTTAAATCGTCTCCAGAATTAGAATTATCTGAATAATTTAAATTAACAGATTTAAAATTGTTAAAATAATTCAATTCCTCATATTTGCTTGAATCAAATTGATTAGTTTCGTTTCCCCATTTCTCTTTAGAATCATTATTCTTATCAAAAAATGAAAGAAAAAGATTTGAGATAGAAACCAAGAAATTTATGATAGAATCACTTAATTGGATAAAAAATTTATCAAAAATAAAAATCACCACAGCACAAAAACACAAAAATGCAAAAACACAAATTCACAGAAATGAAATAATGATTGATAGAAAAAACACAAAAATGCAAAAATGCAAAAATGAAATGTCACAAAAAGGAAAAACTGAAAAAAATATTTTGCACAAAAACATCACACAATTATATTAAAAATTCCACCAATTAGAATAAATGAATTCCAAGAACTATTCAAAAATATTAATTGGAAATCATATTTAATACATAGTCGGGATTAATATAATAGTCCTCGAGAACTTTAGATATATCATCTTGAGAAGAAATGTCATTTCTTACCAAATAATCTAAAACTTTCTTCCTGTTTTTCCATTCCTCATTAAGAATTGAAATATGAACTCCCTTTAGGCTTGCAATGTTTTCCAATGTTTTGCTTAAGATTGTCAGATTCTTGAACTCATCCTTTTTACTATCCCATTCAAAGAGTTTGCTAAGCTGGATTGTTCCTTCCTCTATTCCAACCACCTCTGCTATTTCAGTGATTCTCCTATAGGACAATCCATCTGACTTGTAGATTCTTTTTTCCATAATGATGAAATCAATAGAACTTATCATTATCTTTGGAACAGACATTGGAGCATTGGTAAGCCTTGTAATGGTTTCCCTTGAACTGTTTGCATGCAATGTGCCGAATCCTGAATGCCCTGTGTTAAGGGCTGTAAACAGAGTGATAGCTTCCTTTCCCCTCACTTCACCTACAATTATCCTATCTGGCCTTTGCCTTAAGGAGTTCTTTACCAAGTCCTCTATTGTGATTTCCCCTTGATTTTCAATATTAACTGTACGTGCTTCCATTCTTAAGATATGCTTATGAGGGATTTGAAGCTCAAGAGTATCTTCTATTGTGACGATTCGCTCCTTTGGATTGATAAATATTGAAAGGGCATTAAGGAGGGTTGTCTTACCTGAGCTGGTTCCGCCTGAGACTATGATATTTGCAGGCTTTACCCCAAGCCCGTCAACACAGAGCCATAGGAATGATGCGATTTCAGTGTTTAATGTGTTGTATCTTATCAAATCAACAATTGTCAATGGGTCTTTCTTAAACTTTCGAATGGTTATGGTTGGGCCATCTGCTGAAAGTGGAGGAATGGTTGCATTAACACGGGAGCCATTAGGAAGTCTTGTATCTAAAATTGGAGATTGCTGATCTATTCTGCGGTTTGTCTCACGGGCAATTGAATCGATTATGCTTAGAATCTTTTCCTCCTCTTTGAAGATTAAATCAGTTTCCATCATACCATATTCCCTATGATATACAAATACAGGCTTATTGAGTCCAATCACCATAATCTCTTCCAAATCATCGTCATCAATCAAAAATCCAATTTCCCCATATCCAATAAGCTCTTGAAACATGTTTCGAGCCAAATTATTCTTGTATTTTTCAATCTCATCCTTGAATATTGCATAGAATTGAGAATACCTTTTAGGATTTCCGATATGCTTATATTTTGAAGGATTGAAACTGTCCAGTTTCTCAAAATCAATATTTCTCACATAATCTGCATTTGAGAATAGACGATTGTCTAAAAAACGAATGATATCGTTTAGTATTAGATCCTCATTGAAGTTGGACATTCTCTCTGAGATAGCCAGATCGATTAGATTTTCCCGCAACTCTTCTAGAGTTCTTCTCTCTTCTTCTGTAAATTCAAACTTTGAAACCTTATATTTTGGAATAATTGTTTTAGCCATAAAATCACTATCTAAATCATTGTTTTAAAAAAAATAAGAAATGAAGAAAATAAAAAAATAAAAAGAAAATATAATTATTAATCATATTAGCAGTTTAAGATCTTTAAAAGCCATTTAACTACATGAACATCTGCATATAGATTATTATAGCCGGGAGAATCAAGACCCCCATCAAATGGGATTTACTGACCCCCAAATAGTGGGGCAACAAACCCATTGCAGTTGATGTGATCAATGCAAGGGTGAGATATAAAATAGGACCTTCATATATTATGGCGAATATATAGAGAATTACTATCATCAATAGGATTACTGATATGGACAGTTTTCTATAATCAACACCTTGCATTAGGTTTGAAAAGCCGTCTCCCAGCTTTAAGCAAATAATCAATGATATTGAAACTGCAATTAAAGAAGCAAAAGTGAATATCATCAAATGAGACAAAGTAAATTCAGATATCAAATAGGACATATACACTGCAATCCCACTTCTAGGATTTCCTATCAGATAGATTGCTATTAGGGAAAATAAGGTGTCTGAAGTATTCAATCCACTGTTTGCTAGAAGAAAATTTTTAGTGTCATCCCCATCTGCGCTTGTTCCACATACTCCCTGTGCAATAATGCTTCCTTGAGCTGGTCCAAAACCTGGTAAAAAGCCTAAGATAGCTCCTGCAGTGCCTCCTGCGAAAATGCTCTTTATTGTATCCTTATCGATTACGAAATCGTAGTATTTATTTTGATGAGGAATTGAAGAGCTATCATTTAAGCTAAAAAGAATAGTGCTAATTCCAAATAACCCACTGAAAGTGCACATTAATGAAATTCCTGAAGATATAGGGGTCTGAAGCATTATCCAACCTAAAATCCCAGATAATACAAATAACAAGATAGACCACATAAATGCGAGCCTTCCATTGCTTAACTTATATATCATTAAAATAGAAACAACCGTAAGTATCATCCAAGTGTAAGGCTTTGATAAATCCTGCAGAAATGGCAATGCCACTGCAAATATTGGCAACATTAATATCACTACAACAATAGCGCCAAACCCGCCTACTGAAACTATTCTGATAGCTTCCTTAGATCTTCCTTCCAAAACCATCCTATGTCCTGGAAGAATAGAACTTGCAGTGCCCTCTTCGGGAACTCCAAGAAGCATTGATGGAACAAACTCAATCAAAGCGTGAGCAATACTCATTGATACCATAACTATACATAAAAATTCAGGAGATAAGAAACTAAGCAAAAATCCTGATGATGCAAACATGATTGCTCCGGCAGTGTTTACATGGATGCCTGGAACCATTCCTGTACCTGTTCCAATTGCTATTCCAATAAAACATGCCGCTAATAGATCAAACATTTTTTTACCTATTCTATTATCTGATGAAAAAAAATACAAAAAGAGAAAATGAAATCATAAGACCTTATCTCATTTTGTAGGATTTTAAAGAATAAAAAAATAATGGAGATAAAATGCAAGGATGTAAATTTGCATATAAACTATAAATAACGGAGGATATTAAAAATATTCGTTAAAAATTGCTTTTTAAAGAATCACAATCCGAGCCATAAAAAAATTCTTTAAAATCATTTTTGCTTTTTAAAGCAGTTCCAATACAATAAATAGTTTAGACGTCTTTATATATAAAAATAACCTTAGTATGATAAGTAATTATTGATTTGAAAGTGTAAAATTGATTTTATCTCGTAAAATTGATGTGAAAGTGTTAAATTGACTTCATCTCGTAAAATTGATGTCAGAATGTGAAATTGACTTGAAAATGTGAAATTGATATGAAAGTGTAAAATTGATATGAAAGTGTAAAATTGATATGAAAGTGTAAAATTGATATGAAAATGTGAAATTGACTTGAAAATGTGAAATTGATATGAAAGTGTAAAATTGATATGAAAATGTGAAATTGACTTGAGAATGAGAAATTGATATGAAAGTGTAAAATTGATATAAGAATGTGAAATTGATGTAAAACTGGAATATCTATGGATAACTGATAAAATAATTAAAAATAGTTAAAAAATAAGTTAATTATAAAAATAAATCCAACTAGATATTTATATTAAATAATAAAGAATAGAATAAGTTAAAAAGAATAATAAAAATAAATTAAAAAACTAGTAAAAATAGATAAAAATTTAAAAAAATATAAAAAAAATAGATAATTGGATTTAAAAGAATCCAATTACATTAATCTTCTAGAATCAGTAATTTCTGCACTAGCTACATCTTCGATAGCATTAATAGCATCTTCAGTAGGTCCAGTTCCACCTTCACCGTCTTCTACGATGAATACAACATTTAAAGCTACTAAACCAAATGCAATAGGTTCTTCAGTAATTTCGTGTAATTCTGCATCTTCAGGCATTGCATCAGTAATTGCTACTTTTAATGCTTCTAAATCTACTTCTGGACTTTCTGGCATTACTTTTAAAGTGTTAACAACTTCTCCCATAATCATTCCTCCAATAATTCTAGATAATTAATTATTCTAAATACAAAAATTTATACCAAATTAAACTTATGGTCCTTCAAATCCACATTCGCATTTGTAAGAGTGACCGAAAGTACGGCAGCTTTCACATCTTGCGATAGGTCTACCACATTCTGGACAGTTGAATTGAACATAAGGTTCAATTAATGGTATTTCTTGTTTACAAGATTGACAGTTTACTTTTTCCATATATATCACCGAAATATATTATAATTATTTGATTTATTAATTTATAAACTTAATGATAACTTAATTAAATCCAAGCATAAAACTTAGACTTATTTTAATCAAAATCCGAGTATAAAAACCTAGACTTATCCTAAGTTCACCTATGAATTAATAAAAAAGACAGTTTATTTTAGTCGTTTCCATTTCTTATGAAAGTATATTCAAAAGAGCAATCCTCATTGTTGATTATGGATAAAACTCTCTTAGGATACTCTCCATTTACGACATAACAATCCAATCCATACTCAATCAATAAACTGGGCAGCATCAAATCGATTGATGATTCTTCAAAAGTCAGCAGTTCATTTACATCAATCTCTTTAATAAGCTCTGCTCCACTTAAGGATGGATCTTTAGTATATATACCATTTACATCTGTTGCTATTAAAAGCTTTGCATCTAAAAGGCTTGCAATATATGCTGCAATTGAGTCGCTTGTAACATCCCAGGAATGTGCAAATGGCTCATTTTCCTTTAGAATTTCGCTACAAATCATAATTGGTATCTTATTTGAATCAGATATACTTTTTGCTTCTTCTATTGTATAGCTGATTTCTGCAAATGCTAATTTATCATTCAGCAATTTAGCTAAGATGTCCATTGAATCAATAGCTGTTTCGTGGGTTACATCCTCTGAGAATTCTATTTCTCTGTCATATTTTCTAATCAGATTGGCAAACTCTCCTCCGCCAATAACAAATAGGCAGCTTTGGTTTTTTAATGAATCTGCAAGTTCAATTGCCTTCTTTGGGAATAAACTTCCGCCAATCTTAATGATCCATTCAATAATACTATCACAACTGAATGATGAATAATTAAAAAAATTCTTATAAAATATAAAATATTTATAAAAATAGCATTTATTAATTATTTATTTTTTACCTTATATATAATTAGTGTTTGTGAGTGTAAAAAATTTCCCAAATTATGAGAATTTCTATCAAAAAATCAAATTACTGTCATCAAGGAATACAGTAAAAATACTTAAAAAACCATCAAAACCTTATTAAATATAAAAATATAAAAAGTAAAAATAATTAATGAAAAAAGAAAAACAAAATATCTGCTTTTAATGGAGGAAACTATATGTCATCAAGCAAGGAATATTTAGAATATATACTGGAACAGCTCTCTGAACTGGATGAGATAACTTACCGTGCAATGATGGGAGAATACATCATCTACTACCGAGGCAAGATCATTGGAGGAGTCTATGATGACCGCTTTCTAGTCAAGCCTGTAAAATCAGCAAGGGAAATGATGCCAAATGCAAATATGGAATTGCCTTATGAAGGAGCAAAGGAAATGATCCTTGTAGATGATGTGGAAGACAAGGAGTTTTTAAGAGAACTTGTAGAAGCGATGTATGAAGAGCTACCTGCCCCTAGAAAAAGACGTAAATGAATGAAGAGAGCAATAATATTTATTTTTCATTAGTTTTAAAATAAATTTATCATATTATTAAAAGCTAGAAAAATTAAAAAAAAGTCTAAAAAATAAAGAATAATAAAAAAAATGAACATTTTTAAAAAATATAAAAATTATCATTATCCTATAATTCAAATAAAAGTAAGATAAACTGGCGCAAAACTAGCACAAACCAAATCAAACTACCCCAAAAACCACCACAAACCATCACAATCCAAATCGAATTATCATAAAATTATCATAAATTATCATAATATTTTAGTATTATAAATTCAATATATATGACTATAGCATAATTTAATATTTGCTTATGAACTTTAATATTAAAATTTAGCTTTGATATTTATTAGAATAAATAAAGTAGAACAAATATCCATTAAAATAGAAAAATAATCTTATTAATTAAGTTAAGTATGGATATAAAATTTAAAACTATGATAAAATGAATTCAATGAACTTTAAAGTAGAAATAGATGAATTACATAGACTAAACGAGTTTATTTTAAACGAACTTCCTCATGAAGACTTTATGGTAAATCTGATTGTAGAAGAGATCTTTGTAAACATAGTTAACTATTCCCAAACAGAATATATCATAGTTAATTTAGATTACAAAGAGCCTAATTTAACAATTGAGTTTGTTGACAATGGAATAGAATTCAATCCTCTTTCAAAGGAAGATTATGAAGCCCCAGACAGTATTGAGGATGCAAAAATAGGAGGTCTTGGAATTCATCTAACCAAGGAAATAGCTGATGAACTGGATTATCACTACGAAGATGGTGAAAATCACTTGATGATTGTTAAAAAAGTAGAATAAGTAAAAGTGAGTGAATTATTTAAATAATCACTGGAAAACAACTGAAAAACTACTTAAAAACTAAAAAAAGTAGAATAAAAGAAAATCCAATAGATTTGCTTTAAAACTACTTTAAAAACTAAGAAAAGTGGAATAATGAAGACTAAACTAAAACAAATATTAATCTCATTTATTGTGACAACAATATTTTATTTTGCGCTTTCTCAAACCTTTATAACTCAATTAGGATTAGGGAGCCCACAAATAGGATTATTATACGTTTTTGGCCTATTATTTGGCCCTTTTGGTGCATTAGGTGCATCATTATCAAACGTAGCAATAGATGTTTATCATGGATATACCTTTGTTCAAATACTCCCTTCAGCCATCATCAGCTTTGGAGTTTCTCTTTTGGCATATAAGCTTTGGTACTCCGGATTTAAATCAGATGAGTATACAAAACCAAGATTGGATACAATTTACCACCTATGCCTATTTTTAGCAAGCATAATCATATGCGGAATGATTTATTCAGTAGGCCACGGAAATCTGGCATATATCCTAATCAGCCCAGATATAGAGGAATCAATAATCATTCCATCCTTCTTGAACTTTACAAACGTTGCATTCATTATGGGTATTGCAGGAATTTGGCTTTTTAAAAGAACAAATCTCATAGAGACCCCTAAAAAATCAGAGCGTCGATTGAACAAGAACCTATACCGTTTGATCTTTTCCTTATTAATGGTCATGACAATAGTCTCATTCATATTCATAATTAGAAATTCAGATAATCTCACAATAATCACAGGCCTAATAATAGTTGTGGCCCTAATGTATGCCTATATGACAAAGCCATTCATACATGAGATACAAGAGGTCAACGAGAACAGCATAATTGCAAAGATTGTCCGCAATTTCATTATAATTACCCTAATCCTTGGATTCTTTGGAGGGCTCGTTTCCATAGCCAGCTTTGACTATGTTGAAACAAGCATTACACTCAACATCTACCTCCATCTGATGCCGATTCTTGTGATAAGCGACATAATCATAATTCTCTTCTTCATTCCAGGAATCATTATCCTTAAATACATTGGAGATAATGTAGTCAAGCCAATCACCTCATTTTCCGAAATCGAAGGATTCATCAAGGAAGATGAAAAGATAGAAGCGGAAGGGCTCATTAAGGTCTATTCAGAATATGTCAATGAACAGAATGAAATAGGAACCCTTGCAAGGTCATATACAGAGCTTATCAATCATAACAACAACTATATCGAAAACATTCAAAAGATCGAAGGGGAAAAGGAGCGCACAAATGCAGAGCTTGACATTGCAACAAACATTCAGGCAGCTGCCCTTCCAACTGAAGCAATTAAAACAGATGCATTCATTGTCAATGGATATTCAAAGCCTGCAAAAGAGGTCGGAGGAGACTTCTTTGACTATTATGAGTTGGATGATGGCAATTTAGCAATTGTAATCGGAGACGCTTCAGGAAAAGGAGTTCCAGCAGCACTGGTTGCCATGATTACACAAGTGGTAATCAAGCAGACACTGATAAACAATCACGACCCTTCAGAAGTCCTATTCTCATTGAATAATCAGCTATGTGTAAACAATCCCGAATCAATGTTCATTACCCTATGGCTCGGAATATATAATAAAACAAATAAAAAGCTGACATTTTCCAATGCCGGACATAATCCTCCTTTAATCAAGGAAAACGGCAAATTCAAATATTTGGATATCGAAAGCGGAATTGTCCTTGGAATAATGGAAGACTTCCAATATGAGGATGAGGAAATAACCATAGATGGAGAATTGGTTACATATACTGATGGAATCACCGATGCAAACAATAATGATGGTGAAATGTATGGCGAGGATAGGCTTTTAGAATTCTTTAATAAATTTAAAAGCGATAAAGACCCAATATTACCATTATTAAAAGACATTAATGACTTTACTAAAGATACAGAACAGTTTGATGACATGACTTTATTATACTTGAAAGTGAATGATTAAACTGATAATTATTATAAAAATGAAGATAAAATGATAAAATTAGCCTATAGCAATTAGAAGAACAATTTAAAAATAACTTAAAGATAAAATGATAAAATTAGCCTATAGCAATTAGAAGAACAATTTAAAAATAACTTAAAGATAAAATGATAAAATTAGCCTATTGCAATGTAGAAGAACTTGACTTAAAAAGAGCTTACAGCTTAGTCTCCAAGAGCCGTCAAGAAAAAATCGACTTTTACAGATTCGATAAGGATAAGAAGCTAAGCGCTGGAGCATATCTTCTATTGAAAAGGCTATTGTCTGAGGTGAATATTAAGGATTTTGAAATAATTATTGAAAAATATGAGAAGCCCCGTATAGTCGACCATGAGAACATATATTTCAATATAAGTCATTCAAGCAAAATGGTTTTATGTGCAATATCCGATAAGGAACTTGGCGTAGATATTGAAAATATTGATGGCGAAATTGATTTAAATATAGCTAAAAATTTTTTCTATAATGATGAGTATAAGTCGATTATGAACTGCGACAATCCAAGTGATGAATTCTTCAAATATTGGGTCCTGAAGGAAAGCTATATGAAATACACTGGCCTTGGAATGAATTTGAAACTGGATAGTTTTGAAATAGTTATTGGAGATGAGATCAAACTTAAAGATGACGATAGTGATTTAAAATTCAATCTATTTGAAATAGAAGATTATAAAATTGGAATAGCAAGCCATTACAATGTATATGACTTGATTGAATATGATCTTAAGGAACTGTATTAATTAAATGCTTATTAGGATTTATAGAAATATTTAAGAATAAAAATTATAAATTTATATAATGATAAGCAATAAAATTAATAACTAAGTTAATTAAATAATAGAAATAAAAATATAATAAAACTAATAAAAATAATTAAATAATTAGATAAGTAAATAAGGCGATATCATGGAATTGATAAAAAATTATAATGAAAAGGAATTAACAATTGAAACTGGAAACAAGATAGATACAACCACTGCACCTGACTTTGAAAATGAAATAATGGATGAAATGGGCAACTTTGATTCATTGACTTTAGATTTAAAGAATTTGGAATACATTTCCAGTGCAGGCTTAAGGGTTTTAATTCTTGTTCAAAAGAAATTAAAAGCTGACGACATTCCGTTTGTTATCATAAACACTAATGACAACATTAAAAACATTCTAACAATGTCTGGCTTTGACAAGATTTTAAATATTCAATAAGACAAAAAAACAAAATCAAAAAATAAAACAAATGAATAAAACAAAACAATAAAACAAAAAAAGAAAAAAGAAAAAAGAAAAAATAATCATTAAATTATAGTAATCGCTAACTATAGATTTAATGGTTCAACTTATTTTTATTTTTATAACATATTCAAAGCTAAATCTTAAGCTCTTTTAATACATATTAACTATTTAAAGATACTTCACTTATTTTTAATCAAAATCAAAATAATTAAATCTATTTTAATATTCTGTTAAGAAAAAAAATTGTATAAAAAAGTTATAAAGATAAAAAACAAAAATATATACATAAAAATTATCTTTTGGAGATTATTAATGAGCAAGAATAGAATTGAATGGATTGATCTCGTAAGAGCTCTCGCTATTTTAACCGTTCTATACATTCATGCAACAGATGGAATCTATATTATCTCCTCTGATTTAATCCCCTATTGGACTCCTTTTTCAAGAGTTTTCCAATTCATATCACTTTTTATTGGACGTATAGGAGTTCCATTCTTCTTAATGATTACAGGTTATCTATTGCTTGATAGAACCTATGACGATGAGAGAGTCAAAAAGTTTTGGAACAAGAGCTGTAAGGGCTTGGTCATAGTTACAATCATCTGGTCCCTGATTTATGCAGTGAGCATACAGCTTGTGGCCTATTCCAGCATACAAGTCAATACAATAGAAGCTGGAAACCTATTCTTCAGCCATATGTGGTATATGCCAATGATTATCGGTATGTATTTATCCATGCCTTTCGTAGCGAATGCATTGAAAAACTTTGATCCAAGAACAATTAACCAAGCTACAATCGTATTCTCCTGCCTGGCATTCCTGCTGCCTTTCATTTCGATTGTATGTGAGATGCAAGGGCTTCAGAATGTAAACATCCAATACTGCCTTGGTTTCAGTGGAGGAGTATATGGTATCTATATCATACTGGGTTGGCTGGTTAAGAAGGGACTATTCAAGAAGTATTCCTCAAACAGCTTGAGGCTGCTTGCAATAGTTTCGTTTATAATTTGCGTTCTCTTCCAATGGTATGCATTCTCTATAGACTTCAGTTTCTCATTATGGTATGAGTTCCCATTTATCCTAACCGGATCATTTGCATTGTTTGAATTATGTTCAAGAAGAGAAAAGGTCAGAGGATTTAGAGGAGTTGAATTTTTAGCCAAATATTCATTTGCTGTGTTTTTAATACACAACCTGTTTAGAATCATATTGCTTCCTATGGTGGTTTACCTGCCATATACAGAACCGGTTAAAGCGATTATACTTTGGATACTTTTAATAATAACCAGTTATGCAGCTGCAGTTATTATTTATAGAATTCCTAAGTTCGGTAAATTTATTTTATATATGAGATAATTGTTTATTTTATTATTATCTCATTTTATTTATTTTTTATAAAAAAAAGACTATTTTTATTGACTTTTAAAGAATTTATTGATATTTTATAAAAAAAGACTATTTTTATTGATTTTTAAAGAATTTATTGATATTTAGAAAAAGAACTAATTTTACTAATTATTAAAAAAAGAATAATTTAAAGAATTTGAAATTATTCAAACTCTTTTTTTAGCTCTTTAAAAGCCTCACTTGCCTCTGGGGAAGGAAATAGAGGATAAATATGAAACATGCCACTTCCTACAACCAATCGAGCATCAACATTATCTTCTTTTAACTTTTCATAATACTTCAATATGTCCTTATAGAATATCTCATTGTCTCCAGCAAAGATAAGTATTGGAGCCAAGCCAGAATTGTCTCCAAACAATGGGCTTACTCTGTAATCCTTTGTATCCAATTCTCCAGCCCATGACTTTCCTATTTCTCTAAGGCCTATCTCACCAAGGATCGGATCGGATTCATTATCATAAGGAGAATCATCCATTGAAATATCTACCCATGGAGAATAAACCACTATCTTATCAGGTTGTGGAAGATTGACTGTCTTTAAGTATTGGCAGAATGATAAGACAAATCCACCCCCAGCAGAGTCTCCCATCAGATAAATGGATTTATTGTTATTACTGTTATTATAGTTATTATTTTTATTATCTCCATTAGATTTATTCTCTTCAATTAAAGACTTATATAAATCAGTTATTTGATTAAAGGTTTCATTGCAGGAATGCTTAGGAGCCAAAGGGTAAACTGGAGAGATTACATAAGCATCTAATTTTTTAGAAATATATGAACAGAAGAAGTGATGCTGGAATCCTATTTCATTTATAAAGGCCCCTCCATGAATGTAAACAATCAGATTTTTTGATTGGCTATTTCCATAATGGAATATCTGTGTTCCATTTAAGTATGTGCTTTTGAATAAGGCGCTTTTAGGAGGCTTCTCTTGAGCGTTTAATCTCTCTTTTATTAAATCATTTACCTTTTCATAGGAATCCATATAATCAGGTTTTGTTTGCATCAAGATAATCTCTTCAATTTTTGCAAGAAATGACTTTTTATTTGACATATTGAACCTCATTGAAATTAAAAGATAAAGTTAATTAGAAAATAAAAATTAGAAAATAAAATATTTGAAAAAAATTTAGAAAATAATTAATCCAAATTACAATATTTAATATTATTTTTCTTAAAAAATATACAATTTACTATTTTTTAAACTTGTCGAAACCCTTTCTAAAATATTAATTAATTAAAATAATACTAATTTAAATAATAAATGATTTAAATAATAATTTCCAAAATAATTAGTATAGATAAGAATAATTTCAATTATAGAAACTAATAAAACTTTGGACTCAATTCTAAAATATTCTTTAAAAACAAATAAAAATTAAGGCACAAAAAGGATAAGAAAGAAAATTTTAGAACCAATATTAGAACTATAAAACAATCAAAAAGGGAATAAAATGCCATTAAACATATTCAGATACCACATATGACCTAATTTGCAAAAACAAAATCCAAATAGGGATTTTCCAAATTATTTTGATTCTGATTCCTTATAATGAATTATTTAAATCAAAATTATGCCACTGTCTTTATGGGCAATGACTTTTTATTGATAATTGCCTCGTTAATCATAATGATTTTCATATTTGGATATGGATCAGTCATAACAAAGGATGTGATAAGAGGGGGCAAGAAACTGCCTAAAATATACATTAAAGAGTGCACCATCTATGGAATTAAATGTGTTATAGTGGCACTCATATACTCTGCAGTTCAAACCTTAGTTATGGTTGACCTTTCCCATAGATTCCTTTTTCCAGAATTTGAATTAGAGCATGCCCTTACAGATATAACTGGAACATTACAAATGTTCACTGCAAATAATCCTATATTGATTGGCGAATATGTTGTAATAAGTATAATATTAACCTATATTTTTGTGTTCTTTATGGAAATTTCACTTGCAAGACTTGCAGATGGGGGAAAATTGCTTGAATCATTTAATTTGCTTGCAATCAAACGATGCATAGACACTATAGGCTGGAAAAAATATACAATTGATTATACAAAGCTTCTTCTTGCAATAACTATTTTAACTTATCTCCAATATGGATTCCAATTCTTAGGATTCTTCGATTACATAACAGATTTGATTTTTGGCCTTCTAGTCTTCATAATCCAATTTATTGGAATTGGGCAAATCTATAAGATATATAAAATTAAAAAATATAGCAATCTGGATAGGCCGACAAAAAAGAGTGTTTAAAGGCTTAATGAGTATAAAAATTAAAGCATTAAAGCTCTCTAAATAAAAAAATAATACAAAAAATCATCTTATGAACTAACAGAAAAAACTAATAAAAACTAATAAAAATTAAACTAAAAAACCGGTGTTTAAATTGTTGCTTGAACTAATAATTGAAAACTTACTAGAAACCATTGCAAGCATCATAGTTTTTCTAATTCCATTAGGAATAGGAAAATACATTATGAATAAAATAAAAAAGCATGAAAGTAAATTTACAAACAATAGGCTACTTAATCCCGCTGAATATATGCCAAAAGAGGAAGTTGAAACATTAAAGCAAGTATCCTATTTAATAGTGCTATTTTTACTCTTCATATTCTTCATATACAGTTTTTGGCCAATGGCAAATATGAAATTCTTCTCATTTTTAGAAATTGTATTGATGGTATACATTGCATTAAACATAGACTATAGCAACTGGAAAAACAAGGTACTGTTTTTCTTTTTAGTGCCTTATGGATCAATAGCATGGTTCCTTTTTGAAGAACTTACAAACAGCCTATTCGACATATTCCATATGATAATTCTTTTATACTTTATGAAAGTCTATTATGAGAAGTTTAGGGAATATACTGAAACAAATGGTTTAGGAATAACCATATTGCTATTATTTACCATAATATTTATTAGTTTTATTTTAACAATGATTGTAGAAGGAGTCTCACCGATCGATTCAATAGCAATGGTCTCAAATGCATTTACAAGTAATGGATATGCAGTTTTAGGAAGTTCATTCGGTGGAAAATTAAACAGCATACTATTGGTTTGGAGCGGTTATATCCTTTCAGGAGTAGGTACTGCTACAATGACAGTTGCTCTTCTTTCAAAACACTTCAATAAAAGAATCAAGGAAAATGAAAAAACAAATGAAGCACAATATGCCGAATTAAAAGAGATGATTGAAAGAAATAATGAGGAAATTAAAGAGATCCTTAAAGAGAACAATCTGGAAAAAAAGACTGAAGAAGAATTAGAAAAGAAAATTATAGAACCGTAAATCCATAAAAAAAGAATAAGAAAATAGAAAAAGAAAATAAAATAAGAAAATAGAATAAAAAAAGAGAATAATTAAACTCTATGAAAAAAGAGATTAATTCAAAAATATTAATTTACATAAAAATAATGGAGAGAAAAGATTTAATAAAATAAATCTTTCCTTATTATTTTTTAATTATAATAACTTCAAATCACCAGTTATTTTATCTAAAACATCATCTTCATCAGGACCTAATCCTAAAACAGTCACAGTGGATTTTGGCAATTGGGTTCTGCCAGCATCTGTCACCAAATAATAGGCCACACCATTTGCCCTTGCAATTTCCCTTAAATTATAAAGATCCTGTAATGTAGGTGCTTTTAAAACCACTTTTGCATAGGCCTCATTTTCCCACTTTCTTATTTTTTCCTTATCCGCTTGCTTATAAGCACCTATAGCAGCATGGCAACACTGAGCAGCTATCTTACCTTTTCCCATCTTTATATCTGTTCTTACAACCATTACCTGTTTCATTTGAATCCCAATAAAAAATTATTAATTTAAAAAAGCATAATTGAATTTTTTCTTCTAATCATTCTTATATTAAACTCGAACTTATTTAAACTTATCCAAAATGTGAAAAAACACAAAAACACAAATGTGATTTTGTGAAATTGTGAAAAAACACAGAAATGATAAATTAAAAAACTAAATTATGAAAAGTGAAAAAAAGAGAGAAACACACCTAAAAAACAAAAATTGATGAAAAAATAGAAAAACACACCAAATTATTATAAACTATTAAAAACAGATTATATTTATTATAAACTATTTACTAAAAAAGAGTTATTCATTAAAAAATTATCAAAAAACAAGAATAATTCCAATGAATTAAGTAAATTATCAAACTTATTAAAATTATTATTTTAAAGGATATGGAGATAAAATGAGTAGAATTTCTATTTTAGACAAGGACAAGTGCCAACCAAAGAAATGTAACACAGTATGTATGCACTACTGTCCTGGCGTACGTATGGATGAAGATACAATTGTAATTGATGAAAAGACTAAAAAACCACTTATTTCCGAAGAGCTATGTTCTGGATGTGGTATCTGCACCAACAGATGTCCATTTGGTGCAATCAGCGTTATTAACTTACCTGAAGCATTAGATGACCCTATCCACAGATATGGTCAAAACAGCTTTGAACTCTTTGGACTTCCAAGCCTTAAAGAAGGCACAGTGCTTGGTTTGCTTGGTCAAAACGGTATCGGTAAGTCTACAATCATGAGAATCCTATCTGGAGAGCTCATTCCAAACCTTGGAAACTATGAGGAGGAAGCCACTTGGGATAAGGTAATTGAATATTATAAAGGTTCATCCCTTCAAAACTACTTTAAGGCGCTCCAAGCAGGAGAAATTAAGACCATCCACAAGCCACAAATGGTGGATCAGCTCTCTAAGGTAGTTCAAGGAAATGTAAAGACCCTTCTTTCAAATGTGGATGAAAGAGGCAAATTGGATGAAATAATCGATGACCTTGACCTTAAGAATGTGCTAGAGAGAGACATGCAAAACCTAAGTGGAGGGGAACTTCAAAGAGTGGCAATAGCTGCTACAGTTCTTCGTGAAGGAGACTTCTACTACTTCGACGAACCAACATCATGGTTGGATGTTCGCCAAAGATTAAATGCAGTTAAAGTAATTCGTTCCCTTGCAGAAGCAGGCAAATCCGTCCTTGTGATTGAGCACGACTTAGCTACATTAGATGCATTAAGTGACAATGTCCACTTATTATATGGTGAACCTGGAGGATACGGTGTTGTAAGTGGAAACAAAGGTGTTAGAGTAGGAATCAATGCATACATTAACGGATTCCTCCAAGAGGAAAACGTAAGAATCCGAAAACAGGCAATTGAATTCAGCATTCGTCCACCTACCCCTGAAGATGACGGTGAAGTCTTAAGCGAATACAGCGATCTTAAAAAGGAATATGACGGATTTACACTTGAAGCGGAAGCTGGAAAAATCTATCACGATGAGATTGTAACTGCATTCGGTTCAAACGGTATCGGTAAGACCACATTTGCCAAAATATTGGCAGGAGTTGAAAAGCCAAGTGAAGGAAACATTTTAGAAAAGGTTGAAATTGCATATAAACCACAATACATTGAATCTGACTTTGATGGAACTGCTCAAGACTTCCTTTTTGCTAACGCCCCAACATATGGATCCAATATCTTCAACAGTGAAATCGGAAAGCCACTTGCACTTGAAAACCTATTGGACAAAAAGGTTAAGAAACTAAGTGGAGGGGAACTTCAAAGACTTGCCCTCGCTGTAACCTTATCACAGGATGCAGACACC
This sequence comes from Methanobrevibacter ruminantium M1, assembly GCF_000024185.1. Classification (NCBI taxonomy): domain Archaea; kingdom Methanobacteriati; phylum Methanobacteriota; class Methanobacteria; order Methanobacteriales; family Methanobacteriaceae; genus Methanobrevibacter; species Methanobrevibacter ruminantium. The sequence continues at coordinate 694,025 of NC_013790.1, read as the reverse complement.
TATCTTTTCGACGAGCCAACTGCTTTCTTGGATGTAGAGCAAAGACTGATTGCAGCAAGAGTAATCAGAAAGATAGTTGAAAGCAGAAATGCAGCTTCACTTATCATAGATCACGATATCGTATTTATTGATTATATTTCAGACAGAGCTATGGTCTTTAGCGGAGAGCCTGGACTTAATGGTAAGGCATCTAAACCTGCAGACCTTAGAACAAGCATGAATCAGTTCTTAGGAGATTTAGATATTACATTTAGAAGAGATAAGGAAACTAAACGTCCTAGAGTAAATAAATATGATTCTTATCTTGATAGAGAGCAAAAAGAACAAGGAGAGTATTATTACTTAAAAGAATAAGCTACAAGCTTTTTTGGCAAGCTTTTTTCGCCTACGGCGAAAAAACCTTGACCAAAATTTTTATTTTGGCTATGCTCTAAACTGCTCTTTTTTTAAGGTTGGGACAACTAAAATTTCCAAGACAATTTCTTTAACTTTTAAATTTAAAACTATTTTTCAACAGCACCTACAATAAAAAATCGATTTAAAAAATTAGAAAAAGTAATACTTTTTTTCAACATGTAAAAATGTTTTATAATATACGAATTCATTACAAGTAATTACGTGAAATTACGTGAAAACTGTAAAAATCTTAAATTAAAATTATTTTTATAAAAAAATAAAAGCAAATATTCATTTTTAAATTTTACAAGAAGATGGTAGAAATTGTAATGAAATCTTCAAAAATCGAAATTGAAAGTAATAAAAATTAAAAGTTTTTAGTGAAAAATTATGCTAAAAAATGATAAAAAAATGATGAAAAATCATTAAAGAATATACCTCAAAATGATTATAAAACTATGAAAAAACAATGACATGAAAAAATTTAAAAAAAAGAAAAAAATTAATTAATGATTAAAAAAATTGAAAAAAAATTAATTAAAAAATTCAAAAACAGTAAAAATATAATAAAAAAAGAAAAGAAACTAAATAAATAAATTATTTAGTTCTTAAAGCTTCTACAGCTAAAACAAACTCACGAGCAAATACTTTAACCTTTTCTGGGTCGATTGAGTAACTTACTCTTAAATATTTATGACCAAAGGTATTGCTTGTATAGGATCCTTGCCTTGTAAAGACTTTTCTGTCAATTAGATATTGAGACATGTCTTCTGAGTCGATTCCTGCACCGGATAAGTCAATTCCCATCATATTTCCACTTGACGGATAGACTGGCAAGAAAACACCTTCACACTGATCCACAGCTTCCTTAATGATCTTCTGATTTTCAAAAGTGGTGTCTTTAACCCTATCAATCCATTGAGGCTTAGTCTTTAAGGCTGCAATTGCACCAGCCTGTGCAACCATGCTTGTACCTACGTCGTTAATGATAATGCTTTTGACAACATCAATAACTTCCTGAGTTGATACGATAGCACCTAATCTAAGACCTGCCATACCAAATATCTTAGAGAAACTATAACAGGTTATAGTATTGTCTGGAGCGTATTTTGCAGCGAGAGTATGTTTTTGTGCAAAATCTCTATAAGTTATGTCATGTAATAAGAATAAATCATTTTCTTTTGCAATTTCTGCAAATTCCTTAATTTCCTCTTCAGTGTAAGAGCTTCCAAGTGGGTTTAATGGATCAATTAAAAGAATTACTCTAGTATTTTCATCCATATTCTCTCTAACAAGCTTTGGAGTTAATTTATAATTGTTTTCTTCACTATAAATCTTTACAGCCCTTACTTCACCGGCAAATCTGCTTGCAAAATTATCAATGATAAGATATCCTGGATCTGGAGTTATTACATTATCTGTATCAGATAAAACGGCATTCATAGCCAAGTATAAAGATTCTGTTGCCCCTGCATTAATATAAATGCTTAAGTCTTCCAAATCCAAATCCTTTAAAATTAAAGATTGGAGCTCTGTAAATCCTTCTGGAGGTGGGTACTTACAGTATTCGTCACTTTCAATGCAATCAATCATTGCCTTATGAACTTCTTCATTGTGACCAATATGCAATTCATTTGTGTTTTGACCCATCCAAATCATTTCTTTATCTTGAAAAACAGATTCAAAGAATTGATTCGCAGATTTATAACCTTCTGGAATAATCTTTGCTGCCTTTGCATATTTCTTCTTTTGGATCATCTTTAACAAACCCTTTCAAATCAATAAATATAAATTTTTTGCCTAATCCTTTTCAAATTAAGCTAGTTAGTTAGTAATGTAAATTAATTAATAGATTAATTGATTAGATTAATAAAAATTAGTTAAAAACCAATTAATAATTAATTAGAATATAGTAAAATTTTCAAAGTTACAACACTATATAATATATTAAAAGATACATATAAAACTATTTATAAAACAATCACCAAACAGGTGAGAATATACAAAAATATACATTAAAATAGAAAAAATTAATAATTTAAATAAAAAAGTTATTATTTTTTAATAAAAATGAACAAAAAAACTGAATCAAAAATAAAACTTTAAAAAAATAAACAAAAATAAGTTTAAAAAAAAATAAACAAAAAAATGGATTAAAAATAAAACTTTAAAAAAATAAACAAAAATAAGTTTAAAAAAAAATAAAAGTAAGGGATTTGATTAAAAAAATCATTCAATTCCATTATTTGTAATTGAGAAATGAATAGCTAATCCTTCCCTTCGGGTTTTATGGCGTTTTAAAATGGCAATTCTTTCACTGCTTCCTTCTTCACGTTTCAATTCAATAATGATTTTGCTCCTATATTGAATGATTGTTCCACCAACAGGAGCCATTTCATCACTGTCTTCCTCAAAGGAGGCATAGATTTGATTTGTCACTAAAACAGCCAAATCATAATCAACTGCAAATTTAGCAAGCTGCTGCATTTGCTTACCTAAAAGATGTGATCTTGACTTATCGTCTTCAACCCTAAACAATGCAACAGCAGAATCAAGAACGATTAATTCCACTTCACTGTTATTAGAAGCTAGCCAATCTTCAATCAGTTCCAAATCCTCTTCCTGTTCCTTAAATGAAGTCGGTTCAAAGACAACTATATTTTTAGCAACATTATCAAAATCTTCACCAGATATTTGCTTAATCCTCTCAACAGAGATTCCCCCTTCGGTATCAATATAGATTACCTTTTTTCCACTTCTTGCAACATTAACTGCAATATTTAAGGAAACATTGGTTTTTCCAACACCTGGAGGTCCGTAAATCTGAGTGATAGTTCTTTTATCAATTCCCCCATCTAACAATTCATCTAAAGGAGAATTAGTGGATATTTTTTCATAATCTTGCATAGTAGATAAAATTTTCATAGTTTTAACCTTTAATCTTAATTAATAAACGAATAAATGAATAAATTGATTATTTGCTCTTTTAAAAATTATTTAAAACTTTTTAAAAAATATTTTCTAAATCTTTTAGATAATTAATTAAAAACTTTTAACAAAAGTTTTCACATAAATGCTAAATAAATCTATTTAAGTTCAATTATTTAAATCTAATTTTTTATTGAAAAATCTTGATATTTTTCACATCAATATTGCTTTAATATTGAAACAACTTTGACCTAAGCTAAATAAAAATTATGCCAAAAATAAAGCAAATCTAACAGGATGAAAACAATTTAGACTTGAAAGAAGAATTTCCAATCTCCCTAAATAAAACAGATTATAAGTTCATATCATCAATATCATTTTTATTAGAGTCCATATCACCAATATCTTCTTTAATAGATTCCAAATCATTTGAAATTAGTCCTTTCCTAACTAAAGAAGGTTTAGCAGAAGTCAAATCAATCACAGTTGATGGCTTTCCCCCAGTCAAGTCTCCAACATCAATAGCCAAATCAATGCAATCACCAATTTGTTTTAATATGTCATGTGGATTAGATAAAGTCTCTTCATTTGCAATATTTGCACTTGTAGTTGTTATTGGAAAAATGGAAGCCAATTCTCTTGCAATCTTATTATCTGGAATCCTAACACCTACTTTAGTGCTTGAACTTACATAGGGAGAAACAGTCTTTTGCTTGTTTAAAATAAAAGTAAAAGGTCCTGGAAGCCATTTATTAACCACTTCACGTGAATGATCATCTAAATGAGCGATAAGCTCCAAGCTTTCAATATCCGAAACCAAAACAGATAATGGCTTTGATCTTTCCCTATGCTTAATTTTATAAATTCGTTGAACAGCCTGATTATTGAAAATATTTGCTCCCAAGCCATAGACAGTGTCTGTAGGATATAATATAACTCCTCCTTGAGCCATAATGTCAATAGCCTCATCTATAAGATCCATATCTGGATTTTCAGGATTCATTTTAAATATTTTCATAAACAATTCACCAAAATGATTAAATTTTTCTATTAATGAATATCCACATCTAAATTTCTTATCTAAAGGAATGAAAAAATAGAAAATATTTTTCTAATTTTAAAAAACTAATTAAAAACTAATTAAATATATATTAGTAAATCAATATAATTAAAATTATGCTTGAAAGTTTAAGACCATTTCTCACAAAAATATTAGAACCTATAGCCAGCCGATTAAATATAAATCCAAATATTGTAACTATAATTTCGCCATTTTTAGCTATAATATCTGCATATTTCTTTGCTACAGGGAATTTGATTGGCGGAGCATTATTCATACTTCTTAGCGGATTTTTAGATGTTGTTGATGGAGCTGTAGCAAGATACCACAACAGATCAAGCCCATTTGGTGCATTTCTAGACTCTACAATGGACAGATTTGCAGATGCAATCATATTCATTGGAATAATCTTTGGAGGTTATTGTAATTGGTTTGTTGGAGTTTTAGCAATCCATTCAGCAATTACAGTAAGCTATGTAAAGGCAAGAGCCGAATCACAAGGAGTTGAGTGCAATACTGGAATAGCCGAACGTGCAGTTAGATTGATAATTCTTATGGTGGGAGCGGTAATTGCATTCATATTCAATTCAGATATAATTTTCACATACTTTATCTACATACTTGTAGTTCTTTCATACTTTACAGTAGGCCAAAGAGTTTACCACGTCTGGAAAGAGCTAAATAAAAAGAAAATCCCACAAAGAAGATTGTAGATTCTAAATTAATAATAAGAATAAAAATGATAGACTAATAAAATAATAAATTAATGAAAATGATAAGATAGATAATGATAAAATAAGATAATGATAAAATAATAAAAATTGTTCGAGGCAATAAAATGAAAGATTTGGAAAGTGAAGAAAAGATAGCAATTGATATTGCCAAACTTGAAAGAAATCTTAATCAAGTTGAAGACATCAAGTTTGAAGGAAAAGAAAAGGAAGTTTATGATAGGGCAATAGATTACTGGAATGATTCAAAATATTACCTAGAGAAAAAAGACACAAGAACTGCTTTTGGTTGCATTGAATATAGCCACGGCTTGTTAGATGCGCTAAGAATGATTCATGGATTAATTTAATTAAAAATTCGATTGATTAAATTATAGTTTAATATGGTAAACCATACAATAATCAAACTTGACATTAAAATTATTAATCAAATTGACATAACTTAAGATTTTAATAATTTTAGACAAACTTTCAATAAAAAAATTAAAAAATTAAAAAATTGAAAGATCGATAAATTATAGAATTATGAAAATTAGGGAATGATAAAAATTTAATTCGTATATTATCAAACTATTTGATAAGTATAAAACAAAAAAATATAAATACTTTCACAAATAAATATTTATTCAAGACATTAAGAGCAATTTTTTAAATTTAAAAACAAAAAGATTCAAATAAACTAAAACAAAAAATAAAACAAAAAATTCTTAAAGATAGGAGATGATGAAATGGCAGATGTGGATGTTACTGAAATTAGAATTATTTTAGAAGACCTTTCTAAAGATCAATTAACTGAAATTTTAGAAAAAAACGGCTATACCAGCAAAGGTAGCGAAAAATTCCTGATTAAAGAAATCATGACTAAAATTTCCCACGACATTATTATTGATGAATTAGACCAGCTTGGCGTTTTAGACTAATTCCATTAATAATAATTTTATTTTTTACCATTTTTTAGCAATTCTTATCTATTCTTACCCCTACTTACTTATTTTTACTTATTTTATCAATACTTACTCACTTATCTTACATATTTACTCTTTTTTTAAAAAATTAATTAATTTTAAATAACTTATAAAATAAATCATTAATTATGATTTTAAAAACAGCACGACTTATTTTAAGACCTTGGAAAGAGGAAGATGCAGAATGCTTATATCATTTTGCTAAAAATCCAAAGATTGGACCTATTGCAGGATGGCCACCACATAAAAGCGTTGAAGAGAGCTTAGAGATTATAAAAACTATTTTTGCAAAAAAAGAAACTTATGCAATTACAATAAATGATAAGGCAATAGGATGTGTAGGGCTTTTATTCTATCCAGATACTAATCACAAGTGGGAAAATGAAGGTGTAGAATTAGGCTATTGGATTGGAGAGGAATATTGGGGCCAAGGATTAGTAGTAGAAGCATGCAATGAACTCATCAGACATGCCTTTGAAGACATTGATATAAATAAAATTTATGCTAGTTTTAAATATGAAAATCATCAATCTAAAAGAGTTTTAGAAAAATTAGGATTTAAATATTATTGTGATTTAAAAAATAAGGATTATACCGGAGAAGAATTCTATGAAATAGCTATGTTTTTAGAGAAAAAGTAATTAAAAAAAACAGCATTTAAAGAAAAAAAGTTTAAAATAGTTAAAAAACGAATTTAACCCATCATAAAAATCATAGAAAGTATTTGAACAACTATAGAAATTCCGATAATAATTATTCCATGTTTATGAACTTCCTCATTTTTAGATAAAATCAAATATATACCAATTACGATTGCAAATACAGGTATTAAAAAGGACAATATATAACCAGTGATCTTAGCAAAATTATGAGGATTTTGCTTTGTTGGGACATTATAAGTAGAACTTTGATTTACTTGAGAATTAAAACTAGGATTCTGATTTACTTGTGAATCAGAACTAGAACTAGAGCCCATCCCAGATGAATTAGCTTCTCTATAATCATAGCCACAATGATGGCAAAAATGACTTCCTTCTTTTCGTTCCACTCCACAATTTGGACAAAAACTCATTTTATACCCCCTTTAATAAAAAACAATAATATTCTTTGAAAAAAAATAAATTTGTTCTAATATAGTAAAACTAATTAAAAAACTAATAAAAAAAACAAAATCTTTAAGAGGAATCTTAAAGAAATTGTGCAAAAAAATTTTTAATCAAGGTTTTTTGGCCGTAGGCCAAAAAAAAGCTTGAATTAGTCATCATCCATATCTTCGAACCTAGGTTCTAATTTTTCCATTACGCCAGGTAATGAAGTGTATTCCATCTCTTCAGATGGTAATCTGTGTGGTTCGAATGGACCGTGTCTTCTGATGTAGGTTGCAATGTTTGCAGATTGTCTTCTGGTTTCATCAAATGCAGGGTCGTCAAATAAGTCTACAGGACCGACTAATTTAGCATCAGTTACTTGGAAACCTAAACCTACAACCCTAGGAGGTCCGTCAAATCTGATTGGGTTAGCTTCTTCTTGGCTGGTTGGCATCATAGGACCGTTGTGGGAACCTCTCATCCATCCACTTACCATGTGAGGGAATGCAAATGGTTCTACACATTCACCATTAGCAGGGAAACCAGATTGAGCTCTTACAATAGCTACAGGGTCGTCTTTACCAACGTATTCACCAGCTAACATGTTTAATTTGTCAGTACTTACTGCTGCTGCGATTTCACCGTTTTTCTTAAATACTCTTTTAATTACGTATCTTCCAGTGGAACCGATTAATGCAAGTAAGTCGTACATTTCTTCAGGACAGTCTAATACTACTTTTTTGTGTTCCATTACATCAAAGACTTCAAAACTGAATCCGTCATGTAAACTTGGGTCAATTACAAGTCCTGCAGTGTTGAATGGGTCTGCAAAGATCTTGAATATAGGCAAGTTGAATGCACCAGGTTCAGTCTTATCCATACAGTATACAATTACAGGGTCACTTCTTCTTTCTTTAAATTCCATTTCTGCACAGCCTGGACCCATACCTTTAACGTTTCCAGAGAAAGTGTCAGATAATAAGTCTTGACCTGCACCGTATAATTTTAAGTCTCTTGCAATTTCAGTTGCTTGAATGAAAGCATCATATGCAGTTTTGTGAACTTCTTCGTTCAATTCACCGTTTCTGTGGGTCATGATTAAATCAATGTCGTCACCACAACGGGTTATATAGTAATCTTCAAGAATTCCAGTTTCTAAAGCATTAGCTAAAACCTCATCACATTTTTCCATTAATGCAGGATGAGATACACAGTGTCCGGAAACACTTCCAATATCCGCTTTGATTACACTTACAGTAGTTTTCATCTTAAAACACCTCAGTAAATAAAATATACAAAATATAGTAAAATACTATAAATACTATTTAACTAGATAATATGCTTTTTTTAGTCAAATAGTGCAAATATTTAGCTTTAATTCATAATATAAGAATAATAATTAACTATTATAGCAATTAACTATTAAGGAATAATTATATTATTAATAACTAATTGTTATAATAATTAATTACTGAATTAATAGCTAATATAAAATAATTAAATTATTAATCAAACTAAATACTTTTTAAATAACTAAATAGAAATATATGATAATTCCTTTAGTTATTTAATATACATTATTATTTTTGATTTATATTATATATAATAATTATGATTTAAAATCGAATCTTTATTAAAATGAGTGATTAAATAGAATAAAAGAATGAAAAAATTAATGATTGAATTAAAAAGAATAGAAAAAAATAAAAAAATATAGAATCGAAATTAAAAAAAAATAGAAAAAAATAATGAATCAAATCAAAATGAATAGAAAAAGATTAGAAATCAAATTAAAAAGAAAAAAAGAAAAAAATAGCAAATCATTTTTAGTTTAAAGAATAATTAGCCATGCTTTTTATAATAAGAAATTAACCATAGAGTAATTATTGAAAACAAGCATGCAATCACAATAGCCAATGGATAAATAAAATAGCCAACGATCATTCCAAACAATACAAATACGATTGTTGTAACATATGGCTGATTATCTGCCAATGCTATCTGAAGAGCAATATTTGCCTTATCCGAATTCTTTAAAGCATTTATAGTAAAAATTGTCAAAATAGCAACGATTATAAAGTCCAAACCATATAAGAAGCTAGGCAAGAATGCATCAGGATTTAAGGCAACGAATGTAGTCAAATAAGGAATTAAAGATAGGAAAAACATTGCAATGCCTATTGACCAGATAACCTTATGATCTATCTTATTTACCATGCTAAAAACATTATTGTTATAATTCCAAAAGTTAAAGCAAACGATAAAACTTACTGCATAAACAATAAATTCCAATTTTATATCAAGCAAAGCTCCCCAAGATCCATCTACAGCCATTGGAATCTCAAGGACAATCACTGTAATCACAATGGCAATAACTGCATCAATAAATGCTTCAAACCGTTCGGTTGAACCGTCATCAGGTCTTTGAAGTCTTGAAAAGAAAAGCCAGCAAATCAGTGCAATCAGAATGCAGACAAATATTCCTGGAGTATAAACTGTATAGCTTATTAAAAATCCCTATAAGAACGATTATAATCGGAATATAGCAATAGATCTTTCTGAAATTGTTTTTAGATATTCCGCAATTATAGGGGTCAGCCCTATAAACCGCATAAATAGACAATACATAAAGAATAAGTATTGCAAGAAAATCGATTCCAAACATTGTCTCAGCAGCAATTGAATTCACATTCAATGCCACCCAAGTAGCAAAATAAGGAAGAAGAGAAATTGCAAACATCTGAATGGCATAAATAATCAATACAGTATTATTTATCTCTTCAACTACCTGGAATAAATTATGATTATCATACCAAATGATAAAAAGGGCCAAATAACAGATTGCATAAGTTATAAACCTTGCATTTAAGGCTAAAAATGCAGGAACGGTAGGAGCTGCAGGCTGTGATAACTTTAATACAAGAACTGTGATTATGATTGCTATAATCGCATCAAAAAATGTTTCAAATCTGTTAGTGTTCATAATTATAGTATGTATTTTTTAATATATAAACAAAATAAAAGTTAACTATTTTTATACAAATAAAAACCAGTCATAAAATTCCAGATTATTAAGGTATAAACAGATAATCTTTCAAAGACAGGCATATAAAGGCTTTCTAGATTGAAAAACATTATCCAAAAGACAATAAATCCAATAATTCCCAATATAAAAGTGATTTTCTGATAGCTTTCAAATTCAGCCATAGCTCTTGAAACAAGAATCAGCATCACATTTCCGCCAAGGATAGCCATAACAGCGCCTAAACTATGATAGCCATCAGTCAATGGATTTCCAGCATGAATAAAGCCAACAATTATCACTCCAAGAGCTGTAATGACCGCCAAAATGGAAATGATTAATTTATATTTTATAATAAAATCCCTAAACTTAGCAAAATAACCTAATAAAAGAGTAATTCCAATTAGAATAAAAGCAGAATTCATTAAAAAGGATAAAGGAGAATTGGCCACAGGAACTCCCAATTCTGAAATGGTATGAAAAAGATAGGTGTTGATTAAGGAATCATTGAAAAATCCTGCTGAAATCAATTCAGCAAGAATATAGTATAAGCTGCCAAAAACCATTATTATTCCTGCTACTTTCTGCAAAAGGCAAGATTCCCTATTGCAATTGCTACAATCCCTCATAGAATACACCTAATCCATTATTAAAAAAAAACTTTGAAAAACTTTAAATCCCAAAATTCAATCGATTTTTATTAAAAAAAAATTTATAAATAACTTTAACTCTCCAATCTATTCAAATAATCTTTTCTAATAAACAATGGTCTTAAAAGCCTTTTCAAGCTCTTCATCCTGATTCATCTCTTCTTTTACCTGTTTTACAAATTCCAAATCTGCATTTGTTTCAGGATACCTTGGAACTGCCTTGCAGCCCCCATCATCCCTTTTGGAAATCTCGAATGTGCCAATTTTCTCTGCAATTCTAGTTATCTCCAATTTATCAAGACCTATAAGGGGACTTAAAACCGGAACATCAAGATCCTCACGGGTTGCAAGTATGTTTGGAAGTGTCTGGGAAGCTACCTGACCTAAGCTGCTTCCATCAATAACAGCCTCTGCATTAAGCTTTTTAGCCAATTTGCCAGCTAACTTATACATTCCAGACTTGCAGAGAACACAAGTCATCTTATCTGGAGCCTCCGCCTTACAGGTGGAAAGGTATTCTCCATATTTTACAACCCTTCTTTTGATTGGAGCTCCGCTTGCATATAGATTCAATTGATCTATCAAGTCATTAAAGTTCTGCAGTGCCTCAGGAGAAGTATAAGGCTCATTATCACAATATAAAGCAATAACCTGACAGCCTCTTTTCATCATAAGATATGTAGCTACAGGAGAGTCTATTCCACTTGATACAAGTGAAACGACCTTTCCTTGAGTTCCAAGAGGAAGGCCTCCCGGACCTTCAATCTTTTCGTGATAAACATAAGCATCGCCGTCTCTTACTTCAAGATAGATAGTAAGTTCTGGATTTGACAAGTCAACAGGACAAGAGTATTTGCGAACTACAACAGCCCCTGCAAAAGCAGCCATTTCCTGTGAAGAGAATTCATGTTGACCTACCCTTCTGCAGCTTATTGCAAATTTAGTGTTCTCATCCAAAAGACCTTCTTCATAAAGATGCTCTGCATATTCCCCAACAGTTTTTTCAATATCCTCAAAAGTGGATTTGGTGGATATTGCAGGAGAATATGATACAATTCCAAATATCCTCTCCAGTTTCTCTATTGCATCATCAAACTCTTTTGGAAAGATGTAAATTCTTGCTTGGTTAACCTTCACTTCCGCATCTATTGACGCTTTTATATTATTTACTAAACGACTTTCAAATCTGCGCCTTACTCGATTACTTTTTAATGCTACTTCACCATATCGAGCAATGATTAAATCATAATTCATAAAATACCTCATAAAAATTAATAAATCAGCAATTAAAACTATTTAAAGAATACAATAATCAAATCCTACATAAAAATATATCATCATTAATAAAATTCAAGCAATTAAATAAATATTCCATAGATATTCTACAAATATACCATAATATACTAAAATTCTATAGACCAATATAAATATTCTATAAATATTCTTTTAATCTTTTTAATATATTTACTTTATAGTTTATAAATATAACTATTGTTATAAAATCTAAGAACTGAACTAAAAATAAGAAAATTAAAAAAAAATAACAAGAATTTAAGTAAAAAAATAAAATTCGTAAAAATTAGCAAAATAGGAAAAAAAATAAAAAATCCTCTAATTGGTTAGCTAATCAATTGAGGACCACCCATTTTACCCTCGCTTAACAATTTACATGCATTTGCAACAGTTCCAGTCTCAATATAGCTAATATTATGACTTTTCATATATTTAGCCGGAGTGTTTAATGGGAAACCATAATCTGCATCCCATGCAATGCCTACCTTCTTATTCAAGCTTACAGATGCACCATATGGCTTAGTAAACCATAATCCTAAAACATGAGCTCCTTGATAGCTATTGACAAATGAATGACCATTCAAGTCACCTAAATCGCCAGCCCATTCTTCTATGCATCCTACATCAACTCCGCCGAAGCAAGCAAGCAAAACAGAATTGTTTCCAGTACATCCATACCTATAAGCCACATTATGTATATCCGGACCGATACCTACAATGACTGCATTATATCCCATGGATTTTAAGGTCTTAGCTAAGCTCTTAAGCATATTCAAATCAGATTTCTTACCTGCAATATTATCAGTTGTCAGATAGAAATTATATCCTCCATTATCTTTAACCTTAGCAAAGTCTGCAAGGGTAAAGAGTGAATAATTAGGCAATTTCTTATTATTTCCATAGAAGTTTAGAACCTTAGCAAAGCTAATGGAATATACCTTAAATGGAACCTTATAAATGGAATAGCTTACATACTCCTTATTCTTATAATTGTAAGAAGATCCGACAACGCTATTTGCTATCTTAACAAAGTCCTTCTTATAAACTGTATCATAAATCTCTCCAGAGGACTTATAGCTTTTTGGAACAGAAATAAGAACAATATCTCCATAATTCTTATTGTTTATATTTTTAACTGCCTTAGAAGCCAAATATGTAAGCTGAGTGACAGTGAAATTATAATTATTATATTGGACATTTGAAGGCAAGTCCTTTGTTCTGTTTACATAGTCAATCAATACCCTTGATGCACCAATGACATCGCTGAGCTTTACCTTAATCTGTTTAACGTTTATTTTAGAACTTACAGAGCTTGCTGCATAATTCTTATTTCCTGCATACTTTATTTTAAGATTGAATGTCTTTTCACCATTAAAGCTAAATGTGGCAACTCCGCTGGCATTTGTCTTTAGGGTGAAAACCTTCTTAAGTTCAGTGACATTTACAGTGACTGTAGTATTTTTCAAGGCTTTTCCCTTTCCATCCTTTAAGCTTATTAGAACTTTTCCATAGTTAGTTGAATTAATGCTAACGCTAGGTGCCTTAAGGGAGGTTGGCATCTTTTGAATAGTCATCTTTGAATTTACAGATGCACCATAGAAATTGGAAGTGGCCTTAAAATTAATCTTACAATTATAGCTTGACACTTTCTTAGTGAACTTGAATTTAGCGATTCCCTGTGAATTGGTCTTTAATGTATAAGTCTTTTTGCCTATCTTAACAGAGACTTTCTTTTTTGCAAGTGGACTGCCTTTAACGTTAGTCAGGTTAATTGTCAAATAAGGAGCAGAGCTGTTTGTCATATAATACTTTACAGATGGAGCCTTAATATAAACCTTCATTTTAGTTATTGTCAATTTGGAGCTATTTGAAGAGGCGTAATAATTCTTATCTCCACTGAATTTAGCATTCACAGAGTAAGTTCCAATCTTATTTGCAACCTTGACTTTAGCAATGCCTTTGCTGTCTGTTTTGACATTATATTTTGCCTTATTAACTTGAATTGTTACTGATTTGCTTTTTATAGGCTTTCCAGCAGAATCCAGTAATGTGACACTTACATAATTTGAAATAGTCAAATATCCGTGAATATTGCTCAATTTAATCTTTGTTGAGGACTTTTTGATAGTTATTTTAGAACTTGCATTGGATGGAGCATAGCTTTCATCCCCAGTAAAAGAAATAAAAACATCATATGATCCAACAGAAGCGCTTAGCTTAAAGATAGCCTGTCCTTTAGAATTGGTAGTCAGATTAGAAGTCTTATTTAAAGCACTGACCTTGACAGTCAAAGTCTTATTGGATAAAGCAAGTCCCGCAGAATCTGTTAGATTAATGGTTAATCCTTTAACTGAAGCATAATTATAATTTATTGGGTCTGCTTTAATGACTGTTTCAGTTTTAGGCAATTCTTCAGATAGAGCATCAGAAGATGACTCATCATCAGACAAATTATCAGCACCAACAGACTCATCAGAAGAAGAAACATTACCATCAGACAAATTATCAGCACCAACAGACTCATCAGAAGAAGAAACATTACCATCAGACAAATTATTTCCATCAAGTGATTCATCAGAACTAGAAACCTCACTAGAACCAGAAGAAACATCATCAGAACTAGAAGAATCCAATGAAGAAGAACTAATTAAATCTGAATTAGAAGAACTACCATCATCCAAATTATCATTCGTATCCACATCAATTGCAGCTACCGTTGAAACTGCTAAAAACAGAATCAGAATAACTGACAAAATCGTTATCTTTTTAATCATAATATCAAAAACTTTAAAGAAAATTAAACATCCTCATCCTTTTTATTATATAAATTATTTATTCAAAAGATTATTTATTCAATAACTCAACAGCCAAATCTAAAGCATCAGCCATCTTATCTGCATTAGGACCTGCACCTTGAGCTAAAGTTGGACGGCCTCCGCCGCCACCACCAAGTAGGGAAGCAGCTTCCTTAATAATATTATTAACTTGAACTCCACTATCAATAGCATTCTTACTTGCTGAACCTACAATCTTACCCTCATTATTACCAATGAAGACCAAATCAACCTTGTCATTGTCTGTAAAGTCAGTGGCTATCTTTTGAAGCTCTTTAATGTTTGCATCAAGGATTTCCTTAAGCACTTTCAATCCATTAACTTCAAATGCATTTTCTGCAAGTGTGCTGACCTTTAAATTAGCAATTTCCTTTTGAAGCCTTGCAATCTCATTCTTTTGAGCTTTCCATTCATTGAAGAACCTTTCACAGGTTTTAGGCAATTGATCATTGGTTACACTAAATACATCACTACTTTCCTTTATGATTGCCTTATCATTTTGAATGGAATCAATAGCTGCAAGACCTGCTGAGAAATCAATCCTTTCAACACCATCCTGAACCCTTTCAGTCTTATTGATTTTAATTGGACCTACCTCACCGGTTCTGGAAAGGTGAGTACCTGCACATGCCTGAACGTCTATGCCTGGAATCTTAACTACCCTGATTTGAGAGCCTGGCACTACACCACCTTGGTATAATATCAAACCATATTTCTTCTCTGCATCATCACGGCTTAGCCAATTGATATCCAAGTCAATGTTCATCATCACATACTCATTAGCCAATTTCTCAATCTCATCCAATTCCCCTATGGTGATACGTTTATAATGAGCCAAATCGATACGGGAACGTGCAAGACCCTTCTGTGCACCTGCCTGCCAGATGTGCTGGCCTAAAATCTTTCTAGCAGCTGCAATTACAAGGTGAGTACCTGTGTGATGCCTTGCAAGGGTTATTCTCCTATTCCAATTGATTGCCATATGGACTTCAGTTCCAATATATTTCCTTAAGTCCTCTACAAGGGAAGCCACATCCTCATCCTCTTTTGTGGCTATCCTATGCAATACAACACCATCTAACTTTTCAGCATAGACAACCTCATAGATTGTGCCTTCTATAGAAATTATACCAATGTCTGAAGGCTGACCTCCCCCTTCAGGGTAGAATATTGTCCTATCAAGAATAATGTTTAAATTGCCATCTTTTTCAACGACTTCAATGATTGTTCCATCAGATTCCTTTTGATAGATGTCCTTATAGAAGTCAAGCTCAGTCTCTGGAACATCAAGCTCAAAGGTCTCTTTTTTAGCTACCTTATCCTCTTCGTGCATATCCGCTACGATTGTAAAGAAATTATCTGGCACAAAGACCTCAAAGTCCTTATCTCCACTTGCAAGCTCTTCTACAGTTTCTGGAGGCATTCCTTGAGCGTCGTATAAATCAATCAATGTTTCAAGAGGCATGGAAGTTTTTCCTTCTTTTTTAAGACGTTTGATTGTTCTCTTAACAGTCTTTTTACCCTTTTCAATGGTTTTTGCATATCTTTCCTCTTCAAGGTTGATGATGTTCATGATATGCTCTTGGGACTCGGCGATTTCAGGATAGAATTCCCTTAAGAAGTCAAGCTGAATGGCCATAATGTCAGATAGAGACTCTTCCATCTCTAATTCCTTCATGAATCTGATAGTTCTTCTTAATACAAGCCTTGCAAGGTATCCTTCCTTAACGTTGGATGGAATGATTCCATCAGCCAGCATAAATGCCAAGCATCTTGTATGATCTGCAATGATATAGATAGCTTCCATAGGCTCTGCATTTTCCAAGTACTCTTCAAGACTGATGTTTAAGCTGTCAGCTACCTGTTGGCGAAGATCACGAATATCACCAATATCCTCAATATCCATCATTCCTGCAATCTCAGCATTTCTAGCTAAAATCTCTTCGTTAACGGATACATTAGTGATTTCCTTCAGCTTATCAACAACCGGAGCAAAACAGGCATCATATGCAGTTGGAGTTCCTTGGGAAATCCATGCAATCCTCTCAAGTCCGTATCCGGTATCCACAACCTTGATTGGAATCTCTTCCTTATCTCCGTTTTCAAGGGTCTTATATTGCATGAATACAAGGGTTGCAAGCTCTACCCCACGGCAGCATACCTCATAACATGGGCCTTCGTTTCCTCCACCTTTCCACCATGACTTGATAAAGGTAAGCTCTTCTGTATTGATTCCGATTGACTTGAAGAACTCATGGCAAAGGCGTATTGTCTCATCTTCCCAATAGATAAAGTTATCAGGCTTATTGATTACAGTATGTGAACCCATTGTAAAGCAGGTCATGTGCCTTCCGGTACGGCCTACATTATCCACATCGTTCAAGCGTATGGATGGCTGTTCAACTTCAAGAGGATTAGCTGGAGGTTCCACCAAACCGGAGGTTACCCAAGGTTGGAAGCAAAATATTGAAGCTCCAACTAAGAATACGTCATCTCTCCATCTTTTTGCAAGAATTGGATAACGACTAATAGGTTCATGGCCCTCTTTTTCTAGGAAAGTTCTAAAAGTCTCTTGGATTCCGTATAAATCATAAGGCTTGTCAGTAGCTGGATTTCCGATAAATCCATATTCGTCACATGGAGCGTCTCCGCATGTGTCTCTGTCCACTTGTGAATAGAACTCTTGACCACAAGTCTTACATATTTGTTTCTTATATCCTAAATCTTCAAATATTTTAAGCATAATAATCAGTTTTTATATTTTTTATAAATTAATCAGCGTAATTAAAGTTGATTTGTCATTAATAAATTAGCATAATTAAAAGTTGAAATAGTGAATAATTAGTTCTAAAATAATCATTTAAAAATAATTATTTTAATATAATTATTTGATAATATATTTATATTTGTTTTTTAATCTATTAAAGAGTTTTGTATAAAATGCTTTTTAAAAACTAAACTAGTAAAAACTTATTAAAAAAAAATAAAAATTAAGAATAATTAAAGGCTTAACACTAAATAAAAAAAAAAAAAAAAAATTAAGAAAAAATAAGGTCAAATATAAATTAAAAAAATAAAAATTAAGAAGAAATAAATGCCTAAATATAAATAAAAAAGTAAAAATGATTATAATAAAAAACAAAGAACTTAAGAACCATTGATGTATAAAAGAATATCTTTAATGGTTTCATTTTCTTGCTGGTATGCGGAAATAGTGGCTACTCCATCTCCAGTTTGATTGCCATAAGAAGCAAACTGGGCATGATTTCCACCTTTTATCACATATTCAGTGAAATTGCTTGGCATATATTTCTTTGCATCATCATAAGATTCCTTATTTAAGGACTTATCATTGGATCCATAAATGGAAAGCACAGAACCATTCTCTAAACTATCTGCAGGATAAGCTGCAAGGAGTATCACTCCTTTGATTTTATCAAAATGATTATGGGCATAGCGGGAAGCCATGACTCCTCCTAAGGAATGTCCTCCAATATACCAATTAGAATAATTATAGGAAGCATTATTAATTATTTCATCTGCACTGTTTGTTCCAAAGAATGCTAAATTAAAAGGCATTTCAACTAAAAAGCAATCTACACCATCTGCAGACAGATTGATTAATAAAGGCAGATATGCAGTGTATTCTATCTTTGCACCAGGATAAAATATGACAGCGCTATCATTTCCAGGACCATCTAAGAACAATCCATTGTTTATTTTACTTACTGAAACCTCTGATGTTCCATTAATAAGAGAATTAGCATCTGCACTTGCAGGAGAATAATCCATCAAATACCAAAGGCTAATTCCTGCAATAATGATTATTAAAGCCAATAAAATATAAAGGATTATTTTAAGTTTCTTATTCATATAAACACCATAAATAAAATATTTAAGAAAAATAACAAACTGATAAAGTTGATTTATCTAAATAAGACTAAAAAGGTCGCAAGTATACCTACAATCATAATTGCCAATTGGATATAGGCGTGCTTTCGGATATTGGAATCCTTGCTATTTAACATGAATCCTGGGAAAAAGAGCCCGATGAAACCGATAAATCCATAGGATCCAAATATGGCACTTAATATAAAAGTTCCCCAACCGAATAGGATAGCGATTATATAACCTATTATGATAAGCTTTTTGCTATCAAAGGAGGGGTAATCATTATTCATTTCATCATAATCAGGCATTATCAAAGGATTCCCACAATCATGACAAAATTTATAGCCATCTGGATTCTCACAGCCACAAACCGGACATTTCATTATATTTTCCCCAATACTTTTTAAGTAAAATAAATATTTTTCTCCAATAGTTATTTTCAAATTTTAACAAGTTTAAAAAGATCAAAAATCCAATTATTTTCCCAAATAGTTATTTTCAAATTTTAACAAGTTTAAAAAGATCAAAAATCCAATTATTTTCCCAAATAGTTATTTTCAAATTTTAACAAGTTTAAAAAGACTAAAAAACCAATTAACCAATTCTTCTTTCACTGATTGGACCATTTGCAGACCAATAGCATTCATAGATTCCAGGCTCATATTGGCCTCCGGAGGTAGACATTATAGACCTATAGATAGGATTTCCGTCTTCGTCATAACGTCCAGTCTCATAGTCTTCCTGCCAATCTGTATAGGTCTTGGTTTTAGCGGTTTTAGTCGTATCTGTAGAACTGAGATTTGCAGTTTTAACATCTTTTTTAACTTCAACAGACTTATTTAAACTTGATGAGCCAATAAATGTTTCTCCAGCATAATCTGCGGAAAATACATATTTTCCTTCAGTCAAATTGACATTATAATATACTTCACCTTTGTCATTAGTAAGAAGATCATAGCTAACGGCATTGCCCTTGCCATTTTCATCTTTAAAGTTTAAGCTAATGGTCTTATTTACCAAAGGCTTATTATCCTTATCCACAAGCTTGACAACGATTTCATCGCCATTTTGTAAAGTATCTGCAATATTAGAACTTATATGAGTTTCATTGCCCATGTTGACATAAATAAAAGCAGATAAAACTATTACAACAGCCAATATTACAGTTGCACAAATGATTATAAGATTTTTAGTTTCCATAGTATCCACTAGATAAAAAAATTTTCCCCTAGAAAAAATAAAAAATAGATTTAAGAATTAAAACTATTTAAATCTATTAAAATGTCTGAGTACCACTTTTAGCACTCATGATAACCTCTTGAGTGTCTAAAACATTACCATTGCTATCATAAATGGTTACTAAAGCATGATCTGGATAATACTTAAATGCATCTGCACTTGGAACGCTTACAGTACCATCTGAACCAACATTTTTTGGCACAATCTTTCCTTGATTCAAGTCAGAGCCATCACGGCTGTATAAAACGCTTATTTTAACATCCTCGCCAGCATACTTTTCTCCAACATAAACGGAACACCAAGTCTTATCGCTTAGAGAGCTTCCGGTTGTGAAGCTTCCGCTCAGTATCTTCATATCTGAAACGCTAGACTTTTTAGGAGCAGGTTCGGTGTCAGTTTGATTTTGACTATCATCTGTTTGATTAACAGAATTGTCTGGAAGACTTATGGAATTTCCAACATCACTAGAGTCATTTCCATTATTTGAACCATTTGATAGGAATATTAAGCCTCCTGCTATCAAAACAGCACAAATAATTACAGTTAAGCAAATTATAATTAGATTTTTATTGTCTCCACCTGATCCTTTGGCTTCAAAGGAGGAAGGTGAAGAATTATTTTCATTAAATATACCTGACTTGATAGGTCTTGATTCATCAGAATTAGTTTTTTTCATTGTGGCAACAGGATTTAAAGAAGTTCCACATTGCTTGCAAAACTTTGCAGAGTCTTGATTTTCCGCACCACACTCAGGACATATCATAATTTTCCTCCCTTTATTATAGAATATTATTTGTTTTGTAGAATATTTATAATTATTGAAATGATTTAAGGATTAATTGAAGCCTTATAAAAATAGTTAAATTATAAAAAATAGCAATAAATTAGTTAAATAAATAAAATAAGTTATAAAAGTAGTTAAAATAATAAAATAAGTAATAAAAAATAATTAAATAAATAAAATAAGTAATAAAACTAAGTAAATTAATAAAAATAGTCTAAAAAAAGTTAAAATAAATAAAAAAAATAAAAAAATCAGTTTGAAACTGAAAATAAGAATTAATAAATAAACTAAACTAAAAGTCTAGAAAAATAAAAAGAAAATAAAGGATAGAAAGAATCTATCCGAATAAAGCACCTAAACCAGCGGTTGCTGCTGCAGCTGCTTGTTCTTCGTCTTCTTCTTCTTCCTCTTCTTCTTCCTCTTCTTCTACTGCTGCTTCAGCTACAGGAGCTGCTGCTGCAGGAGCTGCTGCCATAGCAGTAGTTTCCATAGCTTCTTCAATATCAACATCTTCTAATGCTGCGATTAAAGCTTTTACTCTAGAATCATCTACGTTAGCGCCAGCTGCTTCTAAGATTTTAGTTACATTTTCTTCATTAATATCTTGTTCTGTGGTGTGCAAAATCATTGCCGCATATATATATTCCATGTTATCACCGTTAATTTTTATAATAAAATATTTTTTAAGTAATCCAATACATATTATTTTTTTATATTGAATCTATGGTTTAATTAAAACAATTAAAAAGTATAAATTTTAAATTTTATCTAACCGAACAAAGCACCTAAACCAAGTGCTGCAGTTTCTTCGCTTTTGTCTTCTTCTTCCTCTTCTTCTTCCTCAACTTCTTCTTCTGCTTCTTCAACGACAGGTGCTGCAGCAACTGCAACGTTTGCTAACTTATTAGCGATTTCATCGTCGATTGCATCGGAAGCTAATTCACCAGCTAATGCTAACATCTTAGCGTTTGCAAGTGCAATTAACATATCAGAAGTCTTACCAGTAGGAATAGCTGCTTCAATAGCAACATTGTAAGCTTTGGTATGTGCAGTACTAATGATTGTGGATATTGTTTCACTGGTTGGGAAAGCACTGAATACAGATAAGTTGAATGCTCTAGTAAATGCATTTTGAATATCTGCAAAGGTTTCTTCCTCGTCGATAGCCAATACGTCTGCCTTAAAGATGGAACCATCTTCGTATACAGCCTTAAGATCCATACCTACTTCCATAGGTTTGATATCCATCCTAGTTAAAGCAGCAGCGACAGCTTTAGGGACAGGTTCTCCAGCTTCTACAACTGTAGTGTCTTTTTGAACTACAATTTTTCCTTTGTCGATTTTTGCAGGTACACCTATTTGTTGTAAGTCACCGAGGAACGGACCTGGTGGGAAACCAGTATCTCCAGCAGGTACAACAATATCTTCAGGAGCAATAGCGCCTGCTTTTGCAGGAGCAGATGTTTTACTGTCTTCTAATATTTTGTACAATCTGAAAGGATTCATGTCGGTACATACAAGTGCAGGTTGACCTTCCATATAATCTGAAAGCTCAGTAATGTTAGCTTTCTCATTTACACAATCTTCTAAAGCTAATTTCATAAGGTTAATTTTTGATAATCTGATGGTAGCCTTACCGGAAAGGGTTTTTCTCATTTCCTGTAATTGTCTAGCAGGAATGTTTAATAAGTTAACAATACCTACTACTTCAGCAGAATCAATAATGCCCTTAAGTTCATTAACTTCTTCTTTTTTCCATTCAGCAACGTGAGCCATCTTAAATCACCCTCACTACTGAACCCATAGTCGCTTTAATATACATGGATTTTATTTGGTTTCTTCCTTTTTCTAAATTGCGGTCTAAAACTGCAAGAACAGCTTCAATATTTTCAGCCAACTTCTCGTCATCCATGTCTTGAGTTCCAACTAAGATTTGAATAGATGGTTGTTGTTTTACGCCAACTTTAATAGTAGCTTGTTGTCTTTCGAGTAATGGCTCGATTTTAGCGCTAGCTGGCACTGGCTTAGGCATTTTGTTACGAGGTCCTAAGATACGACCTAAGAATCTACCTACAAGTGGCATCATGTCAGCTTGAGCTATAAATGAATCAACAGAGTTTACTACTTTTTTAGCTGCCTTAATGTCTTTACCAAATTCTTGTAAATCTTCTTTGGAAATCACAACATCGACACCAGCATTTTTAGCTCCAAGAGCTAATTCCCCGTCAGCGATAACACCGATCTTGACCGGTTTTCCACGTCCGTGAGGAAGAGCTACTTCTTCGCTAAATCTGTTTTCTGGTTTTCTGACATCTAAATCCTTAATGTTAATGATAACATCAATGGATTGAGTGAAGTTTCTCGGCTTAGCTTGTTCTTTTGCCTCCTTCACCGCATCAATAATCTCTTGTGTCATATAAATCCTCCATGAACATTGTTCATGATAGTTCTTTTACGAGAAATCTTCAAATTAAATAAAATCTTTTAAGCAGTTTAGAAAAATTAAAATATTAATATAATCTTTGATATGGACAAAATAGAAATATGTTAATCATTTGTCCGCTATGATATAATAATAAAATAATTAATAAAATCTATAAAAGCATTTATAAAATCTTTAGATCTCAACAATATATCGATTATAATTCAATATTTTAGAACAAGTAAAATAATTAAATTATAATTTCATCTATATTAAGTGAATAATTATCTATTTATCATAAAAAGCCCGTTATTCTAATAATCAATGAATTAAGAGTTTAAATCAATTGAATAATCAATTATGACTTAAATTCAATTTAATTAAATTATTTAAATAATCAAGCTAATTAATCACTTAAATAAATAATTTATAAATATAATTTTTGAATTAAAATTTAAATTATAAAATTTTATTCTTGAATTAAAAATTTAAATTAATAATATAATTTTTAAATTAATAAGATACGAAAATACTTGAATAGATTATAAATCTATTCTACTAAGATATCGTCGTATTCTCCAGCGTCAACTGCTTTTTGAGCATCTCTAGGATCTTTACCGTCTACGGTAATTCCCATACTAACACAGGTACCCATGATCTCTTTGGTTGCGCTTTTGTAATCGTTTGAAAGTAAGGAATCGAATTTCATTCTTGCGATTTTTAAAGCTTGTTCTACAGATAAATCTGCTGCAACTTCAGCACCAGGTTCATGAGCGCCCTTTTCAATGCCAAGTTCATCCATAATAAGGGCAGTTGTTGGAGGAGTACCAATCTCGATTTCAAATTCTTTTGTATTACTGTCGATAGTAATTATGACAGGTACTTTCATACCTGCGAAATCAGCACTTTTTTCATTAATTTCTTCTACTACCTGCATCATATTTACCCCGAAAGGTCCAATTGCAGGTCCTAATGGTGGTCCAGGAGTGGCTGTTCCACCTTCGAGAAGAACTTCAACTGTATCTTTAGCCATTAGTCAGCCTCCTTTTTAATAATTCTAATTTGATCAGCTTTAACAGTAACAGGAATCGGAACCGCCGCTTCAATTAACTCGAGAACAACTTCTTCACGAGATTCATCTAAACGGACAACTTTTGATTTTTCTCCTTTGAAAGGACCGGAAACAAGTTCCACAATACTTCCTTTTTGTATAGATGAGATAATAGGTTGTGGCTTTAAGAATTTTTTGACTTCTTCCAAGGTTATCTGACTGGATGGATCAATGGTTCCATCTCTTTTTGCCCCTACAATACCTCTTAAATGACGAACTTTCATATCAGGGTTCTTCATATCAAGGTTTGTAGCAGATTCTACAATGATATAACCTTTTAAAGATTCAGGCACAACTATTGCCTTAATATCTACACCAGGCTTATCCGCTTTCATACCTAACAATCTAGCTACAGTTCTTTCTTGACCTGCTGATGTTTTAAGAGCAAATATGGAATTTTTATCATCTTCCATTTAATTCACCTATATAATTAAAATTTGTAATAATTAATAAGTTTTAAGTTTAATTGATTTATATAAATTAAAATTTTATTTTTCCTTTAAATTCCATTACCCCATATAGAAGCACTTTCTTCGAATCTTATTATCTCTTTAAACTATTGATATTGCAGCAAATAATTAGATTTTGTAAAATAAACAAAAAATGAATAGTTTTATAATAAGAATCAATTATTATTTTTATAAGAAAATATGAATATTTATTAAAATAATAAAATTAGATTCATATAATAGTAATAGATATGTAATTACAAGTATATAAATGTTTCAAATTTTTCTATTTATTGAAAAATAAAAATAATTATAAAAGCCGAAGATAATGGGCTTTTATCTTAAATATATTCATATAATGATTTTAATAAGAATATAAGAAAAGAATTTTAAAAAAAATAGAAGAATAATAGTATTTAATTAGAAATACTAAAATACAAGAAAAATAGTTAAAAATTATTATTTAACTAAAGAATTTTATAAAAATTCTAAAAAATTAATTTCTAAATATAATATTTTTAGGAAAATAATTAAGACCTAATTAATCTTCTAGGAAAAAATTAAGATCCGATAATCTTTTAGAAAAAAATTAAGATTTAAATTATAATCCTAATAATTGGCCGAATAGAACAATTACAAAACCAATTACACCAATAATAGCTATACCAATAGCTGTAACTTTAGAAAAATCAAAAAATTCTTCACGGTCTGGTTTTTTAGCTACTTTTAAAACTCTTTTACATTGTTTCCAAAAATCACTTAATTCTTCTTGATAATTCATTTAATATCCTCACAATAATAAAATAATTGAAAATATAAAAAATTAATTCTAATATATTTTAATTGATTAAATAATTAAAAATAAATTAATTTATAAATTAAAAAATAATTAAAAATTAAATAAAATAAATTAGGAAAATTCCTAATTTAGAATTTAATTTAAAAATCTGATTTAAAAACTAATTAAAAATCCGATTTTAATCCTAATTTAAAAATCTAATTTTATCTGATTTAATCACATCTAGAAGATTCCGTCTAGGAATTCATCTAATGGATCATTTGGAGCTGTGTCTTCACCAAGAATGTCAGCATCAGTAAAATCATCAATATCAGTAAATTCTCCATCATCACTTCCGCTTGAAGAGGAATTATATTGTGATTTTACTCCAGATACAACAATGGTTGTGCGTATCATGTTCTGCAATTCTTCATCGATTTGAGCTCCCCAAATAATATTAGCTTCAGGATCTAATCTGTCAGCAACAATCTGAACGATTTTTTCAGCTTCTTGCAAGGTCAAGTCAGAGCTTCCTGAAATGTTAATAAGAGCTCCTTTAGCATTGGAAATGTCAATGTCTAATAAAGGACTGCTTAAAGCTTCATGTACAGATTCGATTGCTCTGTCACCGGATTCAGATTCTCCCATACCTATCATAGCCATACCAGAGCCTTTCATGATGGAACTGATATCAGCAAAGTCCAGACTGATGAGTCCTGGTTTGGTAATGAGTTCGGTAATTCCTTTAACAGCTCTTCCTAAGATTTCATCGGAAGCCATAAATGCTTTGTTTAAAGGAAGGTTTGGAGCAACTTCTAATAATTTATCATTAGGAATGACAATTACAGTATCTGCATTTTCTTGGAGTTTTTCTAAACCGATTTCTGCATTTTCTCTTCTTTTTACACCTTCAGCAGAGAATGGCATGGTAGCAACAGCTACAGTTAAAGCTCCAGCTTTCTTAGCCACTTTAGCAATTACAGGAGCAGATCCAGTACCGGTTCCTCCACCGAGACCGCAGGTAACAAATACCATGTCAGCCCCTTCCAATTCTGCTCTAATGTCTTCTTCACTTTCTTCAGCAGATTCCTCACCGATGGCAGGTTCTCCACCAGCACCGAGACCGCCACAGGTTTGTCTTCCTAAAAGTAATTTTTTATCAGCTTGACTGTAGAACAAGTCTTGTGCATCGGTGTTTACAGTAATTGTTTCAGCGCCTTCAATACCTATTTCAGTCAATCTTGAAATAGTGTTATTTCCGGCTCCACCAGCACCGACTACAATAATTTTAGCTCGACTGCGACTGATAATGTCGAGTAATTCTTTATCTAATTCATCATCTGATTTTTTAGGAGAAGCAGTTTTTTCAATACTTTCCTCAGATTCTTTGATTGCATCATCTATAAATTTCACTTCTTAACCCCACTGTTATTGAATTCGTAAAATTGATTTAATTTATTATAATTATTTATAAATACTGATAAATGTTCAAATTCGTATTTAATCTATTAAGAAATATTTAAAGGACATTTATAAAATTCCAAACCATCCATATTTCCTTAAAAAAGAAATATAAATGATTTTGTAAAATATTTATAAATATTAAATTAGTTATAATAAGTATATTATTTATTAGTTATGTTTAAAGTAATATTTAAATGCAATGAATATACTTTATAGTATTCAATATTTTAAACCTTCAAGTATATAACTATTTTTATATTTAGACAGAAATAGAATGTTTTATACCAATCGAACTATCCTCATAAAAAGACCTAAGAAGATTTTAAAGAAAATGAATAAGTCAATGATAAAAAATAGGTAAAATCATCTGATAAAAATATAGAAAAGCTATAAAATAAAGTCAATGAAAATAATAAAAGAATATAAAAAATATATAGAAAAAATAAATAAAAATAATAGATCAATTATAAAAGCAAAGCCAATTAAGGTCTTGGCATTGCTATAATCTCATGAAACTTCATATCAAAGACATTTGTCATGTTTGCAGGAGTCAATACAGCAGCAGTGTCCAAACCAGAGCCTGTTCCACCAATAGCGATTATCTCTTCACCTACAGGAACCAATCCGGCATCTGCAAGCATGATAGAAATTTCAGCACATACCTTTATTCCTTGAGAGAAAGTTCTATAGACTGCAGCAATGATCTCAACTGGAGTGACTCCACCAAACTTCTTGGAAATGCTTTTGCCAACACCGCTTAAGGCATGTGAACCAATGAATGTGACTATTCCCTTCTCTTCAAGTTCAGTCTTAGTTTCAGCACTTATTTGTGCCTTATTAGGTTCCCTGAATCCAACATGATGGGAGCAATTTACTATTGTCACATCAAGATCCTTTAAAGCTTCATTTAACTTTAAGGCACTTGCACCTGTAGAAGATGCAACAGCAACATATTTGATGTTAGAACCTTCTAATCTTTCACGAACAAGTTCGATAACTGCATCAGTATTCTCAGCACCGGGATTTTCAAAATAAGTTATTGATTTTTCCATAAGAAACTCTCCTAATTTTTTAAATATAATCAAATTCTAAAATCTTATGATTATGAATTAACTTTTGAATAATTGAAAAATTAATTAATTATTATAAACAATAATAATTATATATTTACTAAATATAAATTATACTATTAATAACTAAGTTATTATTTTATTTGGAATCAAACTTTAGAAATTACTATTAATCATTAAGATTATTATTTCATTTAATCACTAAACTTTTAATTATTAATTTTTTAATTATTTATCCAACTATAAACAATCCAACTAAAACAACAGATTAACATGACAGACAATCCAAACTATAAAGAAGCAGAAACTGAGCAAGGACAAGTTTACAAATATGTTGAGATTAGAGGATATCAAGTTATCCCTATTGAAACACATTATATAAAGCCTAATGAAAGCATAGACTTTATGATTGATGACATCTCAAAATTATGCAAGTCCGGCGACTATTTAGTAATAGCCGAAACTCCAATATCAGTCTCTCAAGGAAGATTGGTTGATGAAGCAGACTATACTCCATCCCTTAAGGCAAAATTCCTAGCCACATATTGGAGCAAATACTTTTGGGGATATGTCCTTGGACCTATTCTAGGAATAAAGGAGAGAACAATTAAAAACCTTAGAAAACTTCCAGAAGAGTCTAAAAGACATAAGGAAGTTGTTCTCCAATTATATGGTTGGAAACATGCATTAAAGCCAGCTTCAGAAGCGGGAATTGACTTAAGCAATGCTCCGGGAACTTGCGTATCCCTTCTTCCCGAAAATCCAGAAAAGGTTGCAAAGGAAATCAGCGAAAGCCTTATGGAAAAAACAAATCAAGATGTCACCACATTAATTATTGACACAGATGCAACCTATAGAAGAAAGAACAAATACTTTACAGGACTTCCTATTGCAATAGATGGAATTGAAGCAGATAAGGGAGTTTTTGGATACGCGTTAGGACAATTGTCTGAAAATATGGGATCCACCCCACTTGGATGCTCAAGGGAAATCTCTGTTGAAGAGGGAATAAAAATAGCCAATATTGCTGAAGACTATCAGAAATCATTATCTACAGCAATGGAGACAATCTATAGCGCAAAGGACGTTTTAAATTCAGACACTCCTGAAGTTACTGTAGAATCCTTGGATTCAATTATTCATACACCTGCTGTTTTAGTTAGAAAAATAGAATAATGATAAATAAAGACAAAAAAATAATAAAAACAAAAATCAGAAAGTAAAAATTAAAAAAAATATAAAAAAAAATAATAAAAAAAATCAGAAAGTAAAAATTAAAAAAAAATAAAATAAATGAAGAAATAATAAAAAAGAGCCTATTCAGAAATCATTTCTTCAATATATGCAATCTGGTCCTTCAAAGCTTCAACAACTTCAGAATTGTCATCAAATTCTAATTCTGCCCCACATTCAGGACAAATAAATTCGACAGTGGAAGCGTCCTCAAAGTCAAGACGGTAGTGTCCCACAGGACAAATGAAGAACATATTGTTCGCTTCATATTCTAAATCTTCATTTAGCTTCTTAAGTTCGGCACTTGCAATATTCAATTCTAATTTTTTATATTCGCTTTCATTGAATTTCCAATCGTAAGTATACCATTGGGTTTCCTTATCCTTATCCCTCTTATAGCTTGCTAAATGCATGTCATATAAGCTGTAAAGGATTTTTCTTACGATATTTAACTTGCAACCGATTTTTTCAGATATTTCTTCATCTGTAGCATATCCGTTCTTAAGGCAATCGATTACTTCATCAAAGGTAAGATACCAGAACTTTTGATTAACAGTTCTCTTTTTAGCAGGTTTTTCTTCCTCTACTTCCTCTTCTTCTTTGGTTTCTTCAACTTCCTCTTTAATTTCTACTTCTCCAGATTTGAACTCTTCATCTGTAGCCTTTTCATCTTTAGAATCTTCATCTGGATTATCTTCCTCTTCATCCTTATTTATTTTAAGAGGTTTCCTTCCTTTAATAAAGTCATTGAAACTATCATTTAAAGCCATTAAAGTTTCTTGAGAATAAGTCTTTTTAGTTTCTTCTAAAAGAGATTCATTTTCTTCAATGAACTGATCAACAATATTATCATCTATCTTAAGTTTTTTAGCAATCTTCTTATGAGTAAGTTTTCCAGAACGATAATGCTTAATTAATTTAATGCATAGCTCATTAATCTTTATATTATAAGCACAGTTATTTACTTCAAGTAAAGCAAGAACATCCCTAACTGTCTTAATGTCTATGTCAATTGTCTTAGCGGCTTTCCTTGCAATAGCTTTATCATCACATAATCTGCTTTTAGGCCATTCCTTTAGACAATCAATAATAACCATGGCCTCTTCGAATTCAAATGTTCCCGGAAAATTCTTTTGAATAATAGGATCGCTTAGCATATATAGTCTTCCTTATATATATTTAAATTTAAATAAATTAAAAAATTAATTAAATTAATTTTAAATTCTAAAATAAGTAATTTGTAAAAATAAAAATATAAGAAATTACGTATAATCTTAATAATTTAAAAAGTAATCTAATAAGTATATTAATAGTATTTATATGTTTACTATTTTATAAACTTAATGTTTTTATAAAAATTTAAAAAAAATAAAACTTGGAAAATAAATAGAATCAAACATCTTTATAAAAAAAATTTAAAAAAAATAGAACATTGAAAAAAAATAATAGAAATCAAATTAAAAGAACTAAAAATATAAAGAAAAAAATAGAACTTTGAAAAATAAATAGAACTCAAATTAAAAGAACTAAAAATATAAGAAAAAAAGAAAAAATAATGGCCAATAGCCAAACAAATCAAATTATAAAACTGAAACCTTTAAAACTCCATTTATCTTAATAAATTCATTTAAAAGTTCACCTGGAATTGGATTTTCAGTAATAATAGTCAAAACAGGATTTCCTTCAAATTTAGTGTCTCCAGCATAAGCTTGACGAATGTCTATATCATGTTCGCTCATTGTTGTAGCTACAGCAGCCAAAATACCTTCGCTTTCTTCTCCAGCTTCTATTTCAACTACACCTAATCCTAAATTTTTTGCAATGTTTTTAAGCAATGTTCCTGCAGGGACAATGTTTGAAAAGACCTCAAATAAATCTTCATCTTGAACAATTACATTAACTGTAGATTTAATAACTCTACGATCCACATTTGCAGCTGCAGCTAAAGCAGAATCACTGATCTTAAGATTTCCGCAATAAATCTTATTGTCTTCACCGATTCTTAAACCTAGCTCAAACATCTTTTGAGCCACAGTCATTCTTGCAGGATATTTGCTAAATTTTGAATTTAAACTTTCCCACATACTACCACCTTATTCTTATAAATATTTTGTACTTTTAAGTATATAAATGTATATATTAATTTAAGAATGTACAATTTAATACAATAATCTATAAATTTATACAAAATATTAAAAAATAAAAGAAAAGTTAAAACAAAACAAGATAAGTAAAATTATAATCAAAAAAGCATCAGATCCCTTTGATTTTAAGAAATTGATTAAAAAAAGATTTCTTAAGCAGATAACCTAAAGTAGGCAGTAAAAATAAAAAAATATTAAAAATAGTGAAAATAAGTAGGCTAGCTGGGATTCGAACCCAGGACCTCACGGTTATCAGCCGTGCGCGCTGACCAGGCTGTGCCACTAGCCTATGCGTAAAAAAAATTATATCTAAAAATCAGAAAAAGTAAGTTTAATTTTCAGATATTATAGAGTTTGTAAAAGGTAGTATATAAATCTTTTGATTAATACACTACAACAAAATCTAAAGCTCGAATTAAAAATAAAAAATTATTTAATCTCTATTGAGCATCTCATTAAGAGAATCAGCCATTACATGACCTTCAATAATAATTTTTACCTTATCGATACCTTCAACTTTTAAAGCTTCAGCTTTAGCTTGAGCTGCAATACGAGTAACACTCATACAACCAGGATTGGTAGGTTTGATTACCAATTCAGCAGTTGAACCTTCAATTGCAATAGATTGTACAATACCCATATCTACAATACTTACACCCATGTGAGGGTCGTTTACTACAGAAACTGCATCTTTAACAGCAAGTGCTAATTCTTCAGACATTTTATCTCCTCAATTTTTTTTATAATAATTAAATTAACTTAAAACTTGAACTTAAGAACTTAAGATCTTTTTATTTAAATTTCAAATGAAAATTTAAAATCTTATTTCTCTTACAAAAAGTTAATAATATAACTATTGTTTTAATAATATTTATACTTATTCAAGCAAATCCAGTTTTCTAAAAAGAATAAAAGAAAATAAAAATATATTAAAACAGAATAGAATATATTAAAAGAAAAAATAAAAAATAAAACTGAGTAAAATCAGTTAAAATCAACATATAAAGTTTAAATAAAAAAATAAGACATTTAAAATAATTATTTTTTCCTATGCCTTATCTTTACACCGATTCCACTAGTAGACTCAATCATCTCTTTTCCAGTTAAGACAGCCTTTCCAACACCTACCACTTCACCGTCCCTTACAACAACAACCTCGTCCTTTGGAACGATGCTCAAATCAGCATTGGAAATTCCTGGCGCAAATACAGAATTAGTCTTTAAGTCAAAATCAATCTCAACAACATGAATGTCAAGCTCTGCAAGTCTTCTTCCACCTTCCAAATTGAGAGTATACAATCCAATATCCCTATTTAAAAGAGCCAATTGCTTTCCCTCGCTATAGATAGTCCTATGATACCTTCCCTTAGCAACAACATCATCGCTAATTATCTTATATGCTTCAGGACCAAACTGATATTTTGCAATGGATCTAAGTTCATTTAAAACCTTATCCCTATGTTTGACCTTAGAATACTTTTTAAGCTCTTCCCTTAAATGATAGATTGAATCAGGAGAGGTAGGACGTCCATCCTGACAGACATAAACACAATTGTCAAGGTATTCACGGCAAACCTCTTCATAGCCTCCATGAACATTGGCAATGACAGGCTTATCTCCTACATAATCACGTAACAACTCACCAGAGATTCTCACCTCATCAAAGCTCCAATCTCCAGAGACTGTCACATCATAAGACTGAATTGGGAAAGTGTTTTCCATTTCACGAGGACAAATACCAAATGGAGAGGTAACTATAACTTCCTGATAGCCTTTGGTAGCTCTTTTAAATTTCTGATGAGACTGTGAATTGGAATATGGCTTTTTCATACTGCAAGGAAGCGCTACAACCACTTCACCTAATGGCTCCATCATAGCCATTCTTTCTCTCCAACGAACTACTTCTGGCCTGTATAAGGACTCGTCAACTGTACAAATAACTTTCATATTTTTCCTCGTAAAATTAAATATTAAAATGATAATAAAGAATGTTAAACAAGTGTTTATTGCCTAAATCATTAATTAAATCAAAATTATAAATTAGAAATAAAATTAATAATAAAAAAGGTTTATTGTTTAAATATTAATATTTTTATATTTCTTAAATAAATAGTTAATCAAAATTTAAATCAAAATAAAACTGACCCATATTTAGAGATTAGTCAAAACCATTTAGAATATTACTCAAAACGACCAACCAACTCTTCATGAATCTCTTTTATTTTCTCAATTGATGGATGATTTTCACCTAACTTTCTTTTCCATTTATTGATGGTAAAATCAACATCAACCTCATCTGCACCATTAAAAAGATTATCTGCATGAGAAACTATCTTCTCTTCAAGAGTCTGAGGAGTGTAATCCTTTATAGGAAGTCCCAATTCCTTAGCATCCTCTTCAGTTAGCCCAGTTCCAATATGCCTTTCAACAATATTGACTATCTCTTGAGAATAGCCCAAATCAGAAACTATTTTTGCTCCAATGACTGCATGCTCAATTGAATTGGTTTTAGATCTTCCGATATCATGCAAAAGACCTCCAACTCTTACAAGCTCAATATCAACATCATCAAAATTGCTCGCTATTTGAACTGCTTTTCTTGAAACACCTTTAGAATGTTCTATAACCCATTCTGGACATCCCAAATCCTTCAATAACTTAATTTCCTCACACATAGAACCACATATTGAATTAGAATTTAAAGATTAAAAATAAGTAAAAATAGCTTAATTAAAGATAATTAAACAAATAATTATTAAAATAGCCTAATTAAAGTTAATCAAACAAATAATTATTAAAAATAGTTAAAAGATTATAAAATATTATAAAAAATAATAAAATTAAAAATAGAATGGACTTATAAGCCATTCATTTGTAATTCACGTTCTCTGTCTTCTTCATCTAACATTTCCATTAATTCATTCCAAGACTCTAAAGATTCCTTAGCGGCTTCTTCGGATAGTTTTTCTATAGCATATCCTGCATGAATTAAAACATAATCGCCAATTTCAGCATCTGGAAGAAGATCCAATTTTGCATTTTGTCTGACTCCTCCAAAATCAGCAGCACAAATGTTAGATTCTGTATCGATTTCTACAATTTTAGCTGGTGCAGCAATACACATAACATCATTCTCCTTTTTTATTTTTAACGAATTAAATAATTTTAAAAATATTTAATCCCATTAAATGATTAAATTTTAAAAAATTTATTTTAATCCAAAATCACTTTTTTAATATTTCTATTATAGTTTTTACATTATATAAATATTTTTATTTTATCTTTATCAAACAAATTTTTTACTATGCTTTATGGCAAATCATAAAAAAATTATTATAAAACTTATTAACATATTTTAACTTATATTAAGGATAAAACTTCAATCTACATTAGATTAGAAAAAATAAAGATATATGAACGTATTTTAGATTACATAAAACAATCAAAAGTGATTCGATGAAAGAAACTAAAAAAATAAAAAACATTGTCATTGGAGCAGGCCCTGCAGGAAGACTTGCTTCATTTGAACTTGGAAAATTAGGTGAGGAAACCTTACTAATTGAAAAGAAATACATTGCAGGGACTTGCCTTAATGAAGGATGCATGGTTGTCTGTGCATTGACTGACATCAGCCGCTTTTGGAAGAATTGCCAAAGATTTTCCGAAATGGGATTGGTCAATGGACTTTTAGAGTTGAACTACAATTCCATATGTGAAAACATTAAAAAGACCCAAAAATTCCTTCGTAAACTTAACCAAGAAGAAAATGAAAGCGTGAGCAATAAAGTTCTCTATGGAGAAGCTAGTGTAGAAGTGGATGAAGATGAGAAAATCATCGTTACCGTCAAATTGGACAATGACAACGAGCTTCAAAAAGAGGAGTACAAGGGAAAAGAAACTTTGAGCTTTGAAGCAGAAAATTTACTCATAGCCACTGGAGCAAGGCCATTCATTCCAAATATCCCTGGAGCAGAATATGCCCTAACAAGCAGTGATGTAATTAATCTAGATGAAGTTCCTCCTAAATTAAACATAGTTGGAGGAGGAATAATTGCAACTGAGCTTTCTAACATCTTTTCAAGCTTTGGAAGCGAGGTAAAAATCATTGCAAGAAGCGAAATTCTAAAAGACCTAGAGCCTGAAATCAAAAGTTATGTAGTCAAAAAGATTATCAATGATGTTGAAATCCACGAAAACACCAATGTCCTAAAGATTAACGAAGACTCAATCGAAACAGATAATGGAGAATTTGAAGGCAAAACATTAATAGCCACCGGAAGAGTCCCTAATTCTGAAATACTAAAAGGACTTGTGGATTTGAATGAAGACGGTTCAATCAAGGTCAACGAATTCTTCCAAACATCAAAACCCCATATCTATGCAGCAGGAGATGTCACCGGAGGAATAACCTTAACCCCATATGCTAGAAAAGAGGGAATTTCAGCAGCAAGAAATATGGCTGGATACTTGAATAAATTTGAAGAGATGATTGTTCCCCAATCTTTAACTCTAGATTTGGATGTGAGCTTCACTCAAAAGACAGATAAAGAAGCAGACCCAGATAAGATTGAAGATGTAATCATCCCAGGCCTTGGAGGACCTCATGCATTTTGGAGAATTCTAAGAGGAGAAACAGGCCTTACAAAGATTTCATTAAATACCGAAACCGATGAAATTGTAAGAGCAAGCCAGATATCCCCATCTTCAATTGATGATACAGCTTATCTTGCATTCCTAATGAATTTGGGAATTAAAAAAGAAGCATTTGATGACTTTTTAGAAGTTCATCCATCTACTGATGCTTATTATAAAATTTTAAAGATTATGTAAGTAAAAAGTAGATAATAAATGCATAAAAAATAAATTAGAGTCAAATAACGCTCTTTAGAGTAAAACTTCATAAAAAAGTTGAATTGCACTCGTTAAAAAAAAAGAATTTTAAGGATAAAATATTAATTATTTTATCCATTTTACTATTTTTATTAGTTTAAAAGTCAAATAACATATTAAAAATTTTGATCAAACTTTTTTTAAAAGTTTGAGGCTTATTTTAACCAATTAACCAAAACATCACTGCGTGGGTTTGGTTCGTTTTCTTCAACCTTATATCCTAAGGAAACACCGTATAATGGAGTATAACCTTCAGGAATGTGAAGCTTTTTCAAGTTTTCCTCAACGCTGAAGAATAAAGCGACAAGACCTAACCAGCAGGACCCAATGTCTAATCCTTCAGCTGCAAGAAGCATATTTTCAATAGCTGCAGAACAGTCTGCTTGCATATTAGTAGCATCTGATTTAGCAGAAACAAAAACAACAGTTGGAGCATTGTGCATTACATTTCTGCCAGATGCAGCGATTGCTTCAAGAAGCTCATCACCAGAATTAGTTAATATGCTGTGTACAGAATCATTGATCTCATCAAGAAGCTCCTTATTTTGAACTACAGTAAAATGCCATGGAGCCTCTCCCCTTGCAGTAGGAGCCATGATAGCTGCCTGCAATATCTTCTCAATATCCTCATCATCAATTTGCTCATCTTTATAAGCTCTTACGCCTCTTCTATTCTTAATTACATCAAAAACATCAGCCATAAAAATTCCTCTATCTTTTTAAATAAATTAATAAAATTTCTCTTTAAGTAACTAAATAAAATCAAATCTTTTTAAATAAGTTAATAGAATTATCTCTTTAAATAACGAAATAAAAATTAAATTTCATCAAAAAATTAAATAAATTTAGTTAAAAAGGGATTAAATTATAATAAATCTAATAAAACCTTCTTAAATCTGCACGTTTTGTTCTACTATCTTTTTGAACCACTTTTTCAAGGTTAGGAGAATAAGGATTATACAATAACCGTCTAAATCCAAGGGCAATCAATATCTCATTATCAACATCATACTGGTTTGATTTCAAGAGAATCTTTCTAAATAAGTCACCTAAACCTCCTCCAGTTAAGACATCCATAAATAAATCTCCAAAAGTAGGATTTGGAATATGCAATTTATTTATAAGGAATCTAGAGAGATTATATCTTCTTAAATATGCAATCAATCCAGTGGTTACAATGAATAATATTAAAGTTCCTATAAATCCGCCTAGAGCATAAAAACAGATTCCTAAAGATATTGCAAAGGTATGGTTACCTACCTCACCCATCATGATCTTTCCAGCGAAATCCAAAGGACAATAAGCTAGACATGTAACTAAAACAAGCAATGGATAGTAATATGGATGTATCTCTAAGACAGGACCTACTTGCATAATCACAACAGCTAAAAGAGTGAAGAAACTCATTATAATGGTTGTAGCTGCAGCAGTTCCCGGTTGCATATCTGCAATATTCATTGGCTGGATTAAAAGGACAACCAAAATAGATGAGACTCCCATAATAGGATATCCTAATCCTATTACACAAAGCATGCCTATTCCTCTTGCAAGCTGACCAATCTCAATCGGCAAATTAGCAATTGTTTTTCTGCCGATTATATCATCTATTAAGGCACATAGACCCATCACCAAAACAAGATTATTAAATCCGCTTGGCATAAAGAGACTGATAAGAATAAAAGGAACTATCCCAACAGCTCTAGGAGTCCCTCCTCGGACTGTTTCATATAGATTACCCATATATCCTCGTTTTCCCAAGAAACGGAACACTATACTTACGATCCCGGTTCCAAAAAAACATAATAAGAATACAATTAATAATTCGAAAAACATGTTAATAAACCTTTATTCAATAATTAAATTTTAAACTGTATAATTTTATAGTAAAATAATATTTATTAATTATAGTATAAATCTTTATTTAAAAAAAGCAAAATATAAAGTTTCAAACAAAGTTAAAAAAGAAAAATAAAAAAATAATATTTTTAACTAAAACCCAAGATAAAAAATAAAAAAAAGGTTAAGAAATGGCATATCTCAAGTTAGCTGCCATTCCACCAAGGGCTTCAAGCTGTTTACCCCCCTCATGCTGACTGCTGATTACCAAAACCTCACCAGACATGTTTTCAACCATATCCATAGAATCTTCCATGTTTTCACTTCTAACCAAATTATCCAAAACAAGTAGCTTCTCAATTGCTCCCATATTGATGGCTTCATGGACTTGCTTCTTTCCATAAACAACCAATGGAGAATTCATAGCTATCTCCTTTAAAATAGCATCTACAGCAGATATTTCATAAGCGACCCTATTTTCGGTAGCAAGCTTTTCAACGGTGCCCTTCTTTAATACCTCATTGATTCCTACACGGCCACCTGAACCTGTAGATTCTATGATTGTGTTTTTAGCCAAATCCTTATGCTTTAACTCCAAATACTTAAAGAAGTCATTCTTAAAGAATCCAGGACCTGCAAGGACAATGGTTTGAATATTATCAAACTTATTAATGTAGTCTACAATCTTTTCATAGAACTTTTCGATGTTTTTCTTCCTATTCTTATCAATTATCCTCTTTCCAGAGACATTTCCCATGATAGGACCATAATATTCGATTCCAAACTGTCTCATAAGGCCAAAATCGGCAACATCATCCTCAATAACCACAATGATTGCAGATAATTTTTTAGATGCTTCAATAGCTCGTTCAATACGTTTTAAGGCATAGCTGGACCATCTTTCCTTTTTGATTGTGATGGGAGTGTGAAGCTTGGCTTCGATGGTGTGGTGAGATCCTAAAGGAACAAACTCTTCAGGACCGCTTACAATTGATCCGATTATTCTTAATTTGCCTGTGAAAAGATGAAAACTGACATTCTTAACAGAAATTCCTAAGGTGAATGTCTTTTTAACCCCTCGGTCTCCCCTAATTAAATCTCCGCTTGTATCTTGAATCCTACGGGTAGTCTTAGAGTAGACTATGTCCCCTTCAGCTACAATATGGGACAAATGCCATAAGTCATCTAAAGTTTCAGGAAAAAGCTCAACAGTTCCTTTGCTCTCATCTTCAGAAGTCACTTTCATAAATACACCTTAAAACAAATTATATAAACAGTATTAAACAATATAAAATATGAATATCAATTTATATAAAATTAATTAACGATAGTATAAAAACTTTTTCATTAAAAAAACAGAGATAAAAAAATAAACTATCAATGAATTTTATTAACGATTTATAAGACCAATTTTTACAGGTAATTCAAATGAAAATAGGCATTATAGGAGGAACTAGAGGTTTAGGAAGAACCTTAGCCTGGTATTTAAAGGATTTTGACTTTGATGTTACAGTTACAGGAAGAGATTCCATAGTTGGAGCTCAAGTAAGCGAAGAGATTGGAGTGAAATACTCAAACAACAACAAGAAGATAGTTCAAGACAGCGATATAGTAATCATATCCGTCCCTATCTCCAGCACCGAATCAGTGATAGAGGAACTGGCACCATTCATGAAAGACGGGTCAGTGATGCTTGATGTCACCTCCGTCAAGGAAGGGCCAAGCAAAAAGATGAAAGAATGCTTGAGCGAAGGAGTGGAATTCATCCCAACCCACCCTGTCTTCGGTCCGAGAACAACCGACCTGAAGGGACAGATCATTGTCCTCACCCCAATTAAAAAGGGAAAATGGTATCCTAGAATCTATAAGTTCCTAGAGGATAAGGGAATGAGAATAATAGAAACCACTGCAGAGCATCACGATGACATGATGGGAATCGTTCAGGTCTTAACTCACTTCTCCTACATCTCAACAGCTTCAGCAATCGAAAGGCTGCAGGTAGACCTCAAGGACACCCAAAACTATGAAAGTCCGATCTATAATCTCATGATCGATACAATTGCAAGGATCGTATCCCAAAACCCATATCTTACCTATTCCATACAGCATGAAAACAAAAAGGGAGAGAAAATAAGACAAGCCCTATTTGATTCAATGAGTGAATTAAAGGATGCCTTAAGCAAAGAGGACGAAGAGGAATTTGTTGAAATTGCACTTAAGGCAACCAAACATATGGGAGACATTCAAGGAGCTTTAGGTAGGAGTGACAAGGCGATAAATGCCCTCACCCAAGAATATAACATATTGCTCCAATCCATTGGAGAGGAAGTGGGGCTTAAGCATATCTATTCCGATACAATCCATGTAGGAAAAATCAAAAAAATCGATTTGGATTTCCTATATCTTGAAGATGAAAACGGGAAAGTCAAAAAGCTTAAGATGTCTAATGTAGCGATTTTAAGTGAAAAGGAACTCTTTGAATGGAAAATAAACAATCAAAAGACCTATTCAAGAGACATAAGCGCTATGTTTACAAAAAATTCAAATCCCCATATCATTAAAGACACCTTAAAGCTGATGGAAGACATAATTGACGTGGAAATAATTGATATTTATGATGGAGAGCCTGTAAAGGAAGACCAAATCAGCTATACCTTTAAGATAGAAGCTCTCAGTATGGAAGCAATTAAAAACTGCAGAGACATCTTAATAGGATTTGGCGGAATCAGCAGATAAAAATTCTAAATAAATAAAAACATCAAATTTAAATAATTTTATCAAACTAAAAGAGAAAAAACCTTATTTTAAAAATAAATCAGGGAAAACAAAACCCTTATTCTAAGAATAATCAAGAAAATCTGAGGCTAAACCATGAAAATGATAAAGCAAACATTAGGCTTAAATGTAGAAGATAAAAAATACTACCTGAAGCTAATTATAGAGGCTGTATTAATCGGTTTATTCTCAGGATTCATTGTATCCCTGTATCGACTTGGATTAGACCACTCAGAAAGCATATTATCCTACATCCTAAAGTATATCCAAGGAGACTTGACCCTAATAGTTCTATGGTTTGTCATACTTGCAATCATGGGACTTATCACCGCCCTTCTGATGAAGTGGGACCCAGACAGCCTAGGAAGCGGAATTCCTCAGGTCATGGGAGAGGTGAAAGGATACTTTGATGTGACATGGTGGAAAACTCTAATAGCAAAGTTCATTGGAGGAACCCTTACAGCCCTTGGAGGACTTTCCCTTGGAAGGGAAGGGCCATCTGTCCAATTAGGAGCCATGGCTGCAAAAGGAGTATCAAAATACCTCCCAAACAGCAAGACTGATGAAAAGCGTCTTTTAGTATGCGGAAGCGGAGCAGGGCTTGCTGCAACATTCAGCGCACCTCTTGCAGGATTCATATTCACATTAGAGGAAATCAACAAGGGATTTGACAGATCAATCGTCCTTGTAGGTCTTGTTTCAGCAGTTGTAGCGGTTTTAGTATCCAATGTATTCTTCGGGCAAAGCCCAATCTTTCCATTTACATCCTTAAATCTTCCATTGGAATATTTCTGGCTATTAATCGTCCTAGGAATAGCAATTGGAATATTAGGATACATCTACAATGTAGGAATGATCAAGGCAGCTGAAATGTGGGATAAATTAAGTTTCCTCCCTCTTGAGATAAAATTCATCATAGTTTTCCTTGTAACTGGAATTGTAGGACTCTTCTTGCCTGAAGTGCTTGGAGGAGGATACTCTATGATGCACCTTATAGAGCTAAGCTTGCCTCCATTATCTGTCCTAATTGTCCTTTTGATTGGAAAATACCTTCTTTTAATATTCTGTTTCGGCTCAAGCGCCCCTGGAGGAATATTCTACCCTGTTCTTGTAATCGGAGCATATATCGGAGCAATATTCAGTGCCATCGTAATTCCAATATTTGGACTGAACCCATTAATCGCATATAAGTTCATTATGATTTCAATGGCTGCAATGTTTGCAAGCTCAGTTAGGACTCCAATAACTGCAGTTGTCCTTATTGCCGAAATGACTGGAGTTACAAATTCCATTGTTGCAATGATAGTTGTAGTAATCCTTGCATATATCATTCCAACCATTCTAGACAATGATCCGATTTATGAGACCTTGCTTATGAGACTCCTAAAAAAGAATAAGGGAATCGACTTTGATAAGACAAAAAGCGTATTGGAAGAGTATGTGGTTCCAATGGACTGTGCATTGATAGGAACTAAAATCTGGGAGCTTCCTATTCCAAAGTCAGCAATGGTGGTTTCAGTTGTAAGAAGCGGAAACACTCTCATCCCAGATGAGAATCTAGAGTTAAAGTATGCAGATGAGTTATTTATCATTATGAATCA
This sequence comes from Methanobrevibacter ruminantium M1, assembly GCF_000024185.1. Taxonomy (NCBI): domain Archaea; kingdom Methanobacteriati; phylum Methanobacteriota; class Methanobacteria; order Methanobacteriales; family Methanobacteriaceae; genus Methanobrevibacter; species Methanobrevibacter ruminantium. The sequence continues at coordinate 651,371 of NC_013790.1, read as the reverse complement.
AAACACTTACCCAGAAGACAATAATAAGATAGAATCATTGATTTACAACAATTGGAAAGAAGAATAGTCTTTAAAAAGAAAACACAAATAATTCCAATAAATAAAACTTTAAAAAAAAAAGAAAAAAAAGAAAAAACAAAAACTCCAATAAATAAAACTTTAAAAAAAAAAGAAAAAAAAGAAAAAACAAAAACTCCAATAAATAAAACTTTAAAAAAACAAAAACTCCAATAAATAAAACTCTAAAAAAAAGAAAAAAAAGAAAAAACAAAAAACTCCAATAAATAAAAACTTTAAAAAAACCAAAAACTACCAATAAACTAAAATTTAAATTATTCAAAAGAAAAAGGTGAAAAAATGAGAATAGCAGTTGCCACATCAAACGGAGAGGATGTAAATTTACACTTTGGAAAAGCCAGTTCATTATATATCTACGAATACGATGAAGAGAATGATGAAACAAGCTTTATAGAACATAGAACTGTAGAAATAGAAAAGGACAGCAAACACCAAAACCCAAAGATCATTAAGGCACTAGCGGACTGTGAAGTAGCAATCTGTGAAGAATTCGGATTTAAGGCATCTATCTTTGCAGAGGATGCTGGATTAAAACTTGTAAAGGATGAAGGAACCGTAGAAGAAGTTTTAAAGAAATACACAGATCATGTGAAGTTCCTAAAGAATGTTAAAATATAATTAGAATAAAAAAAAGAACTAAAAATGAGTTTAGATAAAAAATAACAAAAAATAGATTTTAGAAAATTGAAATAACTAATAATTAATAAAATAAAGATTAAAGAATAGACTATTTGCTCAATCCTTGAAGAGCAATAGGCACATATTCTTTAAACCTTTCATCATTTAGCAAATTGGTCTCTTCAACCAGATACTTACTTCTTAACTTATTATTTCTAGAGAGCTTCAATTGGCTTTCAATATATCCATCCTTTTCCACCAACCGAGCAAGACGCCTACCATATGTCAAGTCTGAATTGATTATCTTTAACTTCATCAACTCTATAACAGACTTATTTTCAAGATTCAATGATTCAACCATCATCTCCATTTCATCCAAGATAGATAAGGCCCAATCCTTTAAAACTACCTCTTTGCCATCCTTAATAAGCTTAACTCCATCTTCATATCCACATTCAGCAGTCTTTTCCTCATTATAAAGAGCATCTTCCTGCCAGCTTTCATAATCAGACTCTTCCTTAATTAGAAGATAGATCATAAACATATGAAGGAAATTCATATCATTCTTAATAAGGCCACATTTATAGAATGGATTAATGTCCAATGTCCTTATCTCCAAATACTGTATGCCGTTATTATTCAAGGAACCCAAAAGGTCTGAAGGGTTTCTTGGCTTCAATCTGATTTGAGTGTATAATTCCTTTGCCTCAGATAAATGTCCATTATCAATAAATGATTGAATATCTCTTGTAAACTCTTCAACAGAGGCATAACTTGGATACAAATGCTCTAAATTCTTATATCCGCAGGAGGAATTTCTAAATGAAGGCCCCCTATCACTATAGACGCTTCCCTGATTGTCCTTATGATTCATCAATTTCTGACAATCTAAAGTAAAGCTATTATGAACAGCAACAGAACAGCCAGTAAGATAAATAATAAGCCATACATAACGAATATAATTACGTGAAATCTTTAAATAAAGACTATCCTTAAATTCCTTATATGAAATCTTCTCCTTATCTCCAATGACACCATCATAGAAGCTTTCTATTAGCTCTTCCTTAAATGAAAAATTAAAGTGAATCCCTGAAATGAGCTGTTTTTTAAGGCCATACTTTTTAGCCAAACCCTTTCTATACTCCATAGATTCTTCCCCTAATCCTCTGCCTTTATATTTGGCTATAGGGATTTTATCAGACTCTGGAAGTATGCAAGGCAATGACTGAAACCAAAGATACTCATCATCTGATAGGGAACTGTTTACCAGATCAGACATGAATGAAAAGAATGAAAAAGCCTCATCTATTGTATCAAAGGCTGGAGTGATTATCTCTATTTGACTCTCTGAAAAATCAGTTGTTATATATGGATTTGTCAACTTATCTCCAAAAATCTCAGGATGCGGACTTAATGAGAGCTCTCCATTTTCCTTGACCCTTAAGCATTCCCATTCAATCCCAAATGATCCTTCTTTTAGCTGCTCTGAGCTCAAATTATTTTTAATCTGCGACAGATTAAATATTTTATCCATTTTATCTCCCCACTAAATGCATTATAAATTCTACCTAAATAAATAAATTTATTGTTTAATTCTACCCTAAAACATAAATATGCTCTTAAAACATAAGCATAATAACCATAATCTATTCAACTTCACCATACTCTTTAATAATCTCTTCCAAGCTTTTTCCACCATCTAATGAATCTAAAAGTCTTTTTCCAGGATTGGTCCTATTATTCAAATTATCATACAAAGAGTCTAAGAAAACTTCTTCTCCCAAATCTCTTTCAAGCAATCCTTCTTTTGCCAAGTCAAGAACCTTCAAAGCCAATCCATAAATCTTTTCCATATCAACGAAATCTGGAATTTCCCTTCTAATCAATAGTTTTCTAAGCTCATTTGCATCGCAGTCATTCTTATAAATGCCTGATTTTAAGAATAATTCATTCAATTCATCGGTTTTATGCTTTAAACCTACATGGAATGCTGCAACAGACATGGAATCCTTAATTGGCTGAGTACAAACGCTCCTATATTCAATTGTTCCCCTAAAGGTGAGATTGATAAACTTAAAAGCTCTTAAATATTGAATATCATCCAAAGAGGGTTCAAATTCCCTTTTCTTATATTCTCCCTTACAATAGTATTCTCCTGTTATCTTGTCCTTGCTGAAGAATTCCTTAAGCCCCATTGAAGGAAAATTAATATATAACCCATCTCTCATAACACAATAGATATTTAAGGACTCCAAATAGGAAAGCAGCTCATCAATGTCCTCAAATTCCTGATTATACATTCCAATATTCTTAGGATTTACGCCATGGGTACTGAATTCCCATAAGATATCTCTAAAGCAAAGATAGTCTTCATTCTCTTCCAAAAAACGGAATTTGAAAAAAGCAGTGCTTTAATCGGCTCTAATTTTGAAAAGACATTAATATTGTCCACCAATTCATCATAAGGAACATCCAATTGCACCTGAGATGCGCTTGAAAACATGCCATAAGCAGGATATTGGTGAAACTCCATTCCTACATAGTCAGAGGAAGACTTTAGATGATGAAAAAGCATAAGATACCTTTCATTTGGAATCGGAACCTCATTATTGTACTTTCTATATGGATTGATTCCCATTCCAGTCAATGTATGTCCATGCTCTTCAAACTTATCTTTAAAATATGAATAATATTTAAGGAAACGCTCATTTACAGAAAAAAGATTCTCTTCCTTTCCCATTGCAAATTCTATATTGTTATAGGAGCAGCCATAGCAAATTATATCATCACTAGCCTTATCTCTCAATGCATAGATGTTTCCATCATAATCTATTCCTTCAAGTTCAAAGTTATCAAATTCCTCACTGAAATCCCTAGTGACCTTATGAACAACTTTAAAGTCTACCGCTTCCTTGTTAAGATTGATTATTGGCATCTCTATTTCAATGCCTATGTATTCCTTTTTATCCTTTTTGGTAGGCTCTAAAAATGCTTGATACAATTTTTCTCTTAATGCCTCATCGCTAATACCATCTTTACACATAAAATCTCCCCTATACGCTAGCCCATTACCAAGCGTACTCCTCATCTGAATCTGTCTTTAATGACTCTAAGAACTTTTCAATGAATCTAAGCTGTTCCTCTGTTTCGAAATATTCATTTGAATGTGAATCGCTTTCAAACAATACGTCACCGTTAATGATTGAAAATGTCTTATTTAATGGAACCTCCTTCCAGTCATCATCATCCAATGGCTGTGTTGAAACGAAAATGGAATGGTCCTTCTTTAGATAATGAAGGGAATCCTTTAGATTAGTGTGAACATAGATCTGCTCACCATCTGAAACCATAAGATTTAACTTATTGGTGCAGGACATTCCTTTAATCAAGCTGGAAACTATATCAAAACGTTCCTTTAAGCTTAAAGGCTCTCCCTTTACAGATTCATAATTATTGATTGTATCTACAATATAAAGCAATATCCTTTCGGAATCTGTCTCCCCTTCCTCTTCTGTACTGTATCTACAAAGATCCTGGCAGTCAAAGATAGTTCCATTATGAATAAGAGTCCATCTCCTATCTGAATTGTCTTTCTTTACAAAAGGATGGCAGTTATAGAAATCCAAATTGCCTATCGTAGCCAATCTTATATGTGCAAGCATATTTTTACAGACTATTGGATTTAATAAAATATTTCCTAACATTACACTACTTCGGGCCTTTACCGGTTCTTTTCTTATTTGATATTTATCTGAATCTAAAATAGCCAATCCCCAACCGTGAGGGTGCTCTTCACAATGACTGAAAAATGTCTTTAAATAATCATTTAATTCCTCTTCCCTAGAGGATGAGAATCCAAATATCTCACACATATTTTTACCTCCATTAGTTTTATAACAATTGTTATATTCCTTATAGTATTTAAAATTATAGTTTCAAGGGGGCGATAAAAAGCAATTTTATGAACTTATATCATTCATAGGATATAAATTATTAAGCGAAAACAATTAATATCTCCCATAAGAGAAATCTTTTTAAAGCAACTAAAAGAAATTATAAAATCATATATTGCTTATAAAATATAAACCTTTAGACTATTTCAAAAATGATAGGAAAATTTTAAAAATAATATCCTAATCAAAAAGAAAAATTCCTAAAAGGATTATAAAAAATTAAAATTTTCAAAAATAAAAACTAAAATATTAAAAATATTTAAATACTATGAAAATTAAAACTAACTATAACCTTAATGGGCGGGTTTTAAACTTATTTAAAACTTTTATGATATTATTTTAAATTCAATGGATTGATTCCAGAGCAGGCAAACTATAGATTATAAAACTATATGAACTTATAATCAAAATTTATAAGTTATTTTCTATCTATTTTTAACAAAAGGCCACTTCAGATATCTTAAGTGACATTAGCCCATAACCTGCGATTTTTAATATTATATTTTTACTGTCTAAACTAAAATTAAGTTTGGATTATAAATTTAATCATAGCCCACTATTTTCTATCAATTCAATCTAGATTAGCCGTGGCTATGTTTTACTATAAAAACAAAACAACTAATTATTCTATAAGATAATTACGTCAAAAAAATAAGAGAGGAATGATATAAATGGCAAAGAAACAAAGACGTAGAGTACGTGACACTTGGAAAGAAAAATCTTGGTACACCATCAAAACTCCTATAGCATTCGGAGAAAAGGAAATCGGTACCACCCCTGCAAGAGACCCAGAACTTGTATACGGAAGAACTGTAGAAGTAACCATGAGAGAATTAACCGGAGACTTCTCCAAACAATACATCAAATTACAATTTGAAGTTGACAACGTTGCAGGAGACATTGCAAGCACCAAATTTACCGGACACAAGACCACTACCGATTATGTAAGAAGCATGATCAGAAGAGGAACCAGTAGAATCGACGCTCCGGTTATTGTAACCACCCAAGATGAACGTAAATTAAAACTCCATGTATTAGCTGTAACCACCAGAAGAGCTAAATCTTCCCAACAAAAATACATGAGAGAAACCATTACCGAATTAGTTAGCAATGTTGCTAGCGAAAAAACCTTTGATGAACTTGTAGAAATCTCTGTAAACGGTAGATTAGCTTCTGAAGTTTACCACAAAGCTAAAAAAATCTATCCTTTAAAGAGAGTAGAAATCATCAAAAGCAAAGTATTAGATTAAATAATCTAATATTTTTTTCTTTTTTTATTTATCTAATTTTAAACCTTTTTAAATAACATTATAATTAATCATTACTTATTTTTCATAAAACTTATTTTAAACCTTTTTAAATAACATTATGATTAATCATTACTTTTTTCATAAAACTTATTTTAAACTTTTTGAAACAATATAAACCACATATTACATATTCTATTTTTAAGATATATTTTAAACCTTTCAGAATAAGAGAAATAGCCACCATATTTTATGACATTGCAATAAAATCTACTTTTAAGACAATATTTCATAAGAATAAATTGAATAAAGCAATAAAATAAGATAAAATATTTAAATAACTTTATATAAATATTTAATAAAAATTAATTCAATTATTAATTGTTTAAAAAAACTATTTCAAAAAAGTGATTATATGAAAGAAGCCTTAATGATAAATTGGGGATATGTAGTGCTTCTTTTTATTTTAGGAGCAATAAGCTATAAAAGAAAAAGCCTAGACATGCTAGGTGCCCTAATAATGATTTTTATGGGAATAACCATCATCTTCTCAGCAGGAGTGTCATGGTTTATCTTAATCGTACTGTTCTTCATATTAAGCATAATGGCCACACGCTTTTCAAAGCCATACAAAAAGGAAATAGGACAATACGAAAAGACCAGAACTGCAAAGAATGTTATCTCTAACGGATTGGTGGCCTTCCTGATGGCTGCATTCGGAAGCTATTATCTGCCATTGGCTGGAGGATTTATCGGAGCAGTAGCTACAGCTACAGCAGACACATTAGCCAGTGAAATAGGTGTCCTTCAAGAGCCTCGTTTGATTACAAGCTTTAAGAAAGTACCTGCAGGCACAGATGGGGCAATATCAATTTTAGGAACATCAGCAGCGATTGTAGGAGCAGGAATTATTGGAATCGCTTCATTTTTACTTGGAATCATGCCAGATCCATTGATAGCAATTAAGATTTCTGTAATCTCTGGAACCGTAGGCTGCTTTATAGACAGTATCCTTGGAGCAGTCCTAGAGAGAAGAAACTTTATTAACAATGAGCATGTTAACTTGCTTGCTACCATCTCTGGAGCAATAATAGGTATTATTTCTGTAATGTAACTACCTATTAAACTTTTTTTTACTTTTTTTAACATTTTAAATTAATTTATAACAAATAAACACTTTCTACTCTTCTTTTAAAAATTCAAACACTTTAAATTAAACTTGAAAAAACCCCTTTTTACTCTTCTTTTAAAAATTCAAACACTTTAAATTAAACTTGAAAAAACCCCTTTTTACTCTTTTTATATAAATCAAATCATTAACCTTTTCACAAACTTCATCCAAAAACACCAAGAAAACACATAAAAAATCACCAAATAAAAACAAGTTTTATAAACATATAAATTCATATTATTTATTAATAGTAATTTAATTTAGTAAAATTATTACTTCATAAACTAATGATATAAAAACAATTAATAAATGATTTTTAATTTAATTTAGATGGTGAAATCATGAAAGGAATGATATTGGTTATGGACGGATTGGGTGGCCGTCCCTTAAAGGAACTTAACAATCAAACTACACTCCAAGCTGCAAAGACTCCAAATATGGATAAAATGGCTGAAAGAGGAATAACAGGAATAATGGACTCAATAGCTCCTGGAATCATACCAGGCAGTGACACAGCACACTTATCCCTATTAGGATATGACCCTTACGAAGTATACACTGGAAGAGGCCCATTTGAAGCCTCTGGAGTCGGAGTGGATGTAATACCTGGAGACATTGCATTCAGATGTAATTTCTCAACTTCAGATGAGGATGGAATAATCACAGACAGACGTGCAGGCAGAATCAGAGAAGGCACAAAGGACATTGTAGACGTCCTAAACACAATGGTCATTGAAGGCTACGAAGACATTGAAATCATATTCAAGGAATCCACTGGGCATAGGGCAGTTCTAGTCCTTAGAGGAGAAGGATTATCTGGTGAGGTAAGCGATGCAGACCCTAAAGTGGAAGGAAACAAACCAAAAGAAGTAAAAGGCCTTGACGGAAGCCCAGAAGCAGATAAAACTGCAGACATCCTTAACAAATTAGTGGTCAAATCCTATGAAATGGTTAAAGATCATCCAGTAAACCTTAAAAGAATTGAAGAAGGACTTCCACCAGCAAATATCATAATTCCTCGTGGTGCAGGAGAAGTGCCTGAAGTGGAGCCAATCAACGAGAAATATGAAGTCAATTCTGCATGCATTGCAGAAACAGGGCTTATCATGGGAATCGGACGCTTTGCTGGAATGGACATCATTGAAATGGAAGATGTTACCGGCGGAGTGGACACCAACCTTTACAATATCAGAGATACAATCGTAGATCAGGTAAACAACTCAGAACATGACTTCTTCCTTGTAAACATTGACGGAGCAGACGAAGCAGGTCACGATGGAAATGCAAAAGACAAGCTTGAATTCATTGAAAAGGTGGATGAGATTGTAATGAGCGAACTTTTAAAGCTAGAGGACATTTATATTTTCCTAACTGCAGATCATTCCACACCGATTTCAGTTAAAAACCACTCAGGAGACCCAGTTCCTATAATAATCAACGGCCCTGAAGTGAGAGTAGACGATGTAAAGGAATACAATGAATATGCAGTGGCTAAAGGAGGAATGTGCAGAATCCGAGGAGCAGATGTAATGAACATTCTTACTGACCTAATGGGCTATGCACATAAGTTTGGAGCCTAAATCAAATTATCGAGGTTATAATATGGCAAATAAAAAATTATTCGGAACTTCTGGAATCAGAGGAAAGATAGGTTCAGAAGTCACCTCTGAATTGGCACTTAAAATAGGAAAATCATTAGCCAAATACTTAAATAACACTGGAAAGGTAGTTATCGGCTATGACACCCGTACTACAAACAGAATGCTTGAACAGGCAATCACTGCAGGACTCATCGAGCATGGAGTCGATGTAATCAAGATAGCTATGGTTCCAACACCTCTTGTAGGATATGCAACCATTAAGCTAGGTGCAGATGCTGGAATAATGCTTACAGCCTCCCACAACCCTTCAGAGTATAATGGAATCAAGCTCTGGAATGCAAACGGAATGGCTTATACACCAGAACAGGAAGAAAAGATAGAAGAAATCTACTACAACGAAGACTTCGGAAAGGTTGAATGGGACAAAATAGGAATAATAAGCCATAATGATGAGATTAAAAAGCAATATATAGATGATCTTTTAGACATTGTAGACATCAAGCCAGGTCTTAAAGTGGTCATCGACTGTGCATGCGGAGCAGGATCTGAACTTTCCCCAGTATTGTTTAGAAAAGCAGGATGTGAAGTAATCACCTTAAACTCACAGGTTGACGGATTCTTCCCTGGAAGAAACCCAGAGCCAAATATAGCAAACCTTTCAAGCCTTATGAAAGCGGTTGTAGCAACCGAATCAGACCTTGGAATTGCTCACGACGGTGATGCAGACAGAATGATTACCGTCGATGAGAACGGTAAGGTTTCAGACTTTGACAAGCTTCTTGCTCTTGTATCCAAGAAATTCGGAGGAACAGTGGTAACAACTGTAGATGCAGGATTATGCATGGATGAGGCTATGGAAGAAGTAGGAGGAAAGGTCCTCAGAACAAAGGTAGGAGACGTAAACGTAGCTGAAGTGATGATAGAAGAAAATGCAAGCTTCGGCGGAGAGCCTTCAGGAACTTGGCTTCACCAAGACTTTTGCATGTGTCCAGACGGAATCCTATCAGGGCTTAGAATGGCAGAAATCGTTTCAAAGGAAGGAAAGCTATCAGAGCTTCTAGCACAATTCACTGACTATCCTCATATGAGGGAAAAGGTCATATGTTCAAAAGAGCAAAAGATAGCCGTGATGGAAAACATGGAAGAGCTCCTTAAAAACGCCTTTGATGACATTAAGGAAATCAATACAATCGACGGCATAAGATTAAGCTTTGAAGACGGCAGTTGGGTATTGGTAAGGCCATCAGGTACTGAAGACTATGTCAGAGTAACTTTAGAAGCCAAAACCCAAGAAAAAGCAGAATTCATTAGAGACACTTGTGTCAAAATCATTAAAGAGAATATTTAGTCAAATCAGACAATATATTCAAACTAAAGAGAATATCTAATTATTCTCTTACTTTCTTTTTTTCCACCATTAAACACGGATAAAACTTATTTTAATTACTTAAAAGCAAAACCTTTTTTTATAAAACATAAACTCTTTTTTTAAAAAAATAACACCAATAAAATATTATTAAAAAAAGGTAGCTAAAATAAACAGTTTAAATGAAAACAATAAAAATAGCAAGAAAAAAAGTTAAAAAAGTAATTGAAAAAGAAAAAATAAAAAAAGATTTAAAGAATTATAAAAAACCTAGTCTTCTTCGGTAATAATTCCTTCAATACCTGCAGCACATTGAGGGCATACCCAGTCATCTGGGAAGTCTTCGATAGGTCCTGCTGGTACTTTGTAAGTTTCATCACCAGTTTCAGAGTCCCAAGTATATTCACAATGCATACATACATATTTTACCATTATAATCACCTTTTCTTAAATAATTTAATTAATCAAATCAATTAATTATATTCTATTATGTAAAAACTAATATAAATAATATGTCATTTAACTCTAGATATTAATAGAAACATAAAAACACCACCTCCACTTAAATTAGTTAAGTGCCCTACAAACAATACTCTAAATAACAAACAAATTTCAAAAAATTAAATAATTATTTAAATGAATAGAAAGTAATATTAAAACAATGTCAATAATTTAATTAAAATAAAATTTTCATAAGTCAATGAAAAAGAAATTAAATATTTGTGTAACTTAATGAAAATTTAATTAAAATTATTCAAGGAGGAATCATAGGTGAAAGCATTAATACTAAGCGCCGGGGAAGGTACTCGTATGAGACCATTAACACTTACAAAACCTAAAACAATGCTCCCTGTCGCTGGAAAACCTATCATACAATATAACATAGAAGCATTACGTGAATGTGGCGTAAAAGACATTCTTCTTATAGTTGGCTATAAGGAAGAAATGGTAAAAAATTACTTTGATGACGGAAGCAAATTCGGCGTTAACATAAGCTATGCAACCCAAACCAAATTAGAAGGAACTGCAAATGCAATTAGCTACGGAAAAGACTTCATAGAAGATAGCCTAATCACACTTAACGGAGACATCATCCTCGATGAGGAGATACTCAGGGAAATCATAGAGGACTACGAAGAGTCTGGCGCAGATACATTAATGGTATTAACCGAAGTGGAAGATCCAAGCGCATTCGGTGTTGTTGAATTGGATGGAGAAAAAATCACAAACATTGTGGAAAAGCCTAAAAAGGAAGAGGCTCCAAGCAATCTAGTCAACACAGGAATATATATCTTTAACAAAGACATCTTCGACAAGATAGACAAAACTAAAGTCTCCCCAAGGGGAGAATATGAAATCACAGACTCCCTATCCCTACAGATTGAAGATGGCAAATTTGTAAAAGGCCATAAGACCGAAAAGGAATGGATGGATATTGGAAAGCCATGGGAGCTTATTGAAATAAACGAATCCCTCCTCAACAATATCAAAGGAGAAATCAAAGGAACCGTAGAGGAAGGAGCCACCTTACATGGAGAGGTATTCCTTGATGAGGGAAGCCTTATCCGTTCTGGAGTTTACATTAAAGGTCCTGTATACATAGGAAAGGACTGTGACATAGGCCCTAACTCATATATCCGTGGAAACTCATACTTCGGCGACGATGTCCATATTGGAAACGCTGTGGAAATCAAAAACTCAATTATTATGGAAAACACCAATGTAAGCCACCTAAGCTACGTTGGAGACTCTATCCTAGGCTCAAACTGTAATATTGCAGCTGGAACCAACATTGCAAACTTGCGTTTTGACAATAAGACCGTAAAATTCAATATAAAAAATAAAAAAGTAGACACAGGCAGACGTAAGCTAGGAGCAATTGTTGGGGATGGAGTTAAAACTGGAATCAATTCAAGCCTTTCCCCTGGAGTAACCATAGGTACAAGAGCTACAATAGGTTCTGGCGTCTTATTATATGACGATCTTCCATCAGACATGAGAGTTCTCCTTAAGCAGGAGCATATAATTCAAAACAAGAAAGAAAATGGACAAATCCGCTTAGAAGAAGTTGAAGAGGATATGAATAAATAGCTAAAAAAAATAATTACTTATTAACTAATTATTCATTAATGACTAAAACCATTTATTCTTGAATATATAACACTAATTATTCATTAATTAGATAATTGCTTATTTAAATAAAAATAAACAATTAATTTATAAAAAAAAATAAGTGAGGAGTATTATGAAACTCAAAGAACCCGTAAAAATATTCCCTGGTGCACAAGTAATCGGCGATGTTGAAATAGATGAAAACTGTTCCATTTGGCATGGAGCAATCATAAGAGGAGATGTCGGACCAATAAGAATTGGAAAAAACTCTAATGTCCAAGACAACTGTGTCCTTCATACTTCAGCAAATCTAACCCTTAAGATAGGAGATAACGTTACTGTAGGACATGGAGCTGTTGTTCATGGCTGTGAAATTGGCGACAATGTTCTTATAGGAATGAATGCAACTATTTTAAATGGTGCCAAGATAGGCAAAAACTCTATTGTAGGTGCTGGAGCAGTAGTAAGCGAAAATAAGGAGTTTCCAGAAAATAGCCTTATTCTAGGAGTTCCTGGAAAACTCATTAAGGAAACCACTCAAGAGCAAAGAGACAATATCGCTTGGAATGCTAAGCACTATGTAGAACTTGCTAATGAATATGATGAATAATCATCTAAAACAATTTTAAAATAAATAAGATGAATAAATTCATCTAAAACAATCTTAGAATGAATATGATAAACAAATAACCATTCATATTCATTATTTTTTTTCTTTTTTTAAAGTTTTAAACTATTTCAAAATAATAAAAAAACATTATCTAACTTGTTCTTTTTAAAAAATAGCTAAAACTAATAAAAAAACCACTGATTTTTTTAAAAATATCTTAAAATTTAATAGCTATTAAAATAAAACTAATAATAGTATAATTTTAACTAACTAAATCATTCATTAATAATTATTTTAATTTTCATAATATAGAAGGTAAAAGCATGAAAGCCCGTAAAGCAGTAGAAGAAATAGATCCATATGTTCCAGGCCGTTCAAAAGAAGAGATAGCACAGGAATTCGGAGTTAAAAAGGAAGATATAATCAAGCTAGGATCCAATGAAAATCCATGGGGACCATCCCCAAAAGCATTGGAAGCAATCAAGGAAGAACTGAATAACATCAACAGATACCCTGAATCTGACGTTGAGCTATTGAAAAAGGAATTTGCAAGATACTCTAATGTAAAGCCTGAAAACATTATTATCGGAGGAGACGGAGCAGACGAAATCCTTGACACCCTTGCAAAGACATTCATAGAAAAAGGAGACGAATTCATAGTGCCACTGCCTTCTTATATGTATTATGAATTTCTATTCAAGCCTTACGGAGCTATCCCTAACTATGCAAAATGGAATCTTGAAACTAACACATTAGATTTAGACTCTGTGCTTGATGCAATCAATGAAAAAACAAAGATGCTTTTCCTATGCAGTCCAAACAATCCAACTGGCGCATTGATTACACAGGATGAATTCAGACCAATCCTAGAGAAAACAAACAAGTCCAGAGGAGGAGTCTGTGATGCAATAGTAGTAATCGATGAGGCATATGTTGAATATGCAGAGGGAACCAATGTAAATCTCCTTGAGGAGTATGACAATATATTCATCATAAGAACAATGTCTAAAGTCATGGGACTTGCTGGAATGAGAATAGGCTATGGAATATCAAGCCCTGAAATCATTGAATACATGCACAGGATAAAGCCTGTATTCTCACTTACAAAGCTTTCATATGTAGCTGCATTAGCTACAATCAGAGACACAGAATACATAGAAGAATCAATCAAAAAGGGAATTGAAAGCAGAGAATACCTATACAATGAAATAAACAAGATGAAGTCTGTAAAAGTCTTCAAATCCTACTCAAACTTTATGCTAATCGATATCCACAATACAGGATACACAGCAGCAGAACTTACAAGAGAATTTATGAAAAGAGGAATGATTGTAAGAGACTGCACTTCCTTTAAGGGAATCGATGAATACTACTTTAGAATTAGCATCTGTACCCTAGAGGAAGATAAAAAGTTCATAGAAGCCATGAAAGATATCTTGAATGAATAAATACTCTTAAAAAAAAACTCAAAATGAACAAATACTCTTAAAAAAAAAGAAAAATCAAAATAAATAATAAATTATCCGAGAAAAAAGACATCGAACTTACCGAACGATTAAATAGGATTTGATAAAATGGAATATGGTGCTACAATTACTTCTTCAATCGAATATCCTAAAAAAATGTCATTTGTTATCTTTTTAGCAAAGTGTCCTTTAAGCTGTCCTTACTGCAGCAATAGCGAACTGCTCTATGGAGGAGAGGAAATAAGCTTAGAAGAGATTATTGAAAAGATAGATGATTCCGCTTTCCTATCAGATGCAGTTGTTGTCTCCGGAGGAGAGCCATTGGTACAGCTTGAAGATACAATTGAAATATTAAAATACACAAGAAAAATAGGACTCAACACCAAATTAGACACAAGCGGAGTCTATCCAAACAGATTAAGAAAAGTATTGGATTTAGGATTGGTCGATTACCTTGCAATGGATGTGAAGGCACCATTTAACAAATATAAAGAAGTCATCCATTCAGACATTGGAGATAAGGTAAAGGAATCATTGGATATTGCAAATGAATATGATGATGTTTTCCTTGAATGCAGAACAACCTATTGTCCAGCATTACTTGAAGAAGAAGACCTATTTAAGATAGTTGATGAAGTGGAATGTGACTTATACACAATCCAGCAATTCAGAAACAGATGCACATTGGATGAAAGTCTAGACGGTGCAGAAGAGCCAAACCCACATAATATGAGAGAAATAGCTCAAAAAATAAAAGAATTGCACCCTAATCAGGATATAAACATTAAAACTGCTGAATTTGGCCAACAGAAAATCGAATTAGAAAATTAAAAAACAAGAAAAACACCAACTAAAAAGTTTCAAACAGATAGAAAATAAGAATGCATAGTTTACCATATTAAAAAAAAAACATACCCATGAAAAAAAGAGGCTCAAAAAAAGTTCAAACACATACAAATGAAATAGATAAGTTTATAAATTTTTCAACTAAAATATTATATAAAAATAATTAAACTGGAAAAGTAAAAAGATTTTAATAATTATTTAAAGAGAAAATACCTCATTAGAACTATTTTTACCTAAAACTAAATTAAAGGGTGATTTAATGCCTATAATGTCCTTTGGAAGTCAGAACATCAATATCATAACAAATAAAAAAGCAATGACCATAAGGAAATTATGGAAAACCCCTTTAAAGAAAGGTGATAGGCTTCATTGTTACTGGAATCTTGCTTCTAAGGAAAAGAAAAAAATCTTTGAAGCTGAAGTCACAGAAGTGGAAACCATTACCTTCAAGGAACTAAAGGATAACGATGAATTGGCAAGAGAGGAAGGATACGAAGATTCCAAGGAAATGGTTAAGGAATTTAAAAAAATGTATCCCGACAGAATCGCAGACGACGACCTATTCCAAATAATCTATTTTGAAAAGCTTGACATAAACAAATGGAAAGGTGAAAAGATAGATCAAAAGGAAATGATCACCCAAAGGGCAGATATCCTTTTTGATACTGGAAAATACGACAAGTCTGTACTATGCTATAATGCTGCCTTAAAGATAGACCCTAATGATGTTTACCTTTTAAACAAGAAAGGAGACAATTTAGGAAGGCTAGACAGATTTGAAGAGTCTATTGAATGTTATGACAAGGCCCTTGAAATAGAAGGAGACAATGAATATATCTGGAACAATAAGGCAATAGCCATGCTTAACTCTGGAAATATAGAGGAAGCTTTAGTTGCAAGCGATGGAGCATTAAATGCAAACCCAGACAATCCAGTTGTCCTATACTGGAGAGGATTCATCCTTGAAATCCTATCAGAATTCGATAAGGCTTTAGAGGTTTATGATAAGCTAATCACAATTGATGACACTAACCCTGAAGTATGGAACGCAAGAGGAAATGTCTTAACAGACATGGACCGACTGGAAGAGGCATTGCAATCATATGACAAGGCATTGGAATTATGCTTAGAAGATTCTGAAATAGACGCATCTGCACAAAACAGAAAAGGAAACGCACTTTTAGACCTTGGAAGATTTGAAGAGGCAATCCAATGCTATGACAGAGCAATCGAACTTGAACCACTAAACACATCATTCCTATTAAACAAGGGAGTTGTATTGATGGAGATTGATAAGTTTGATGAGGCAGAAATCCTTTTTACTAAAGTTCTTGCATTAGACCCTTCCAATGATGATGCAAGGGTTTTAAAATTGGAATGTCTTGAAAATATGTAATTAAAATAAATTCCAATAGCTATTTTTTAAAATTCTGCAATTATTATCATTAGTCTATTTTTTAAATTCCACTAACTTTTTAATGCAAATATAATCTATTTTTTACTATTTTTAACTACTTTTAAAATAATTTATTACCTTATGTAGATTATGGAACAAATAATATTAAAAAAATTAATTCTAATCAATTTAATTAGAAATACGATTCATTAAAAAAGGGTTTACTATATATAACTATATATTAATTGTAGCTAGAATTAAAATAATGATAGGAAAAATTCTTGTAAAAAATGAGAAAATTAAAAAAATAAAATAGCAAAAATAATGAAAAAGAAAAAAATAAAATTCCAAAAAGAAATTAGCAAAAATAGTGAAAAAAAAATTTAAAAAAATATGAAAAGAGCAAGTAGAATCAATCAAAGTCCAAACTGTCAACAGCATCCACTAATTTTTCACTCAATTCATAAGTGAGCTCAATTGGCTCATAGGAATAGGTCTCATAAACTAGTGTAGGAATTCCACTCTTTTGAACAGGAACTGTAATAAATTCAGGACTTGTTCTATATTCAGGAGCATAATAAACCAATTCATCTATCTTAGAAAGCAATACATTCATATATTTACTAGATTCTTCATCAAAGCCTGGAGCAAATAGAAAATTGCTTATTTCATAAGTTCCAGGACTCCTAGACCCCCTATTGCTATGAATGTCTAAAAAGAAATCGTATCCCCTATCAATTATATGATGGGCTACAAACTCCTGAGCAAGAAGCTGGCCATCCATACGACCTTCAGTTGCCTCATCAAGTTCTCCTATAACATTTATGTTATAGATATAATATGAATAATTCAAATCCCCATCCTTATCAAGAACTGTATCAAATAAAGCCCTATGTGCCTTGCTCTCCAAAGGATGCATGCCGATTAGATAAGCTATCTTAATGTCTGATTCCTCATTTCCAAATGGGCCATGAAGGTGTACAGTTCCTAAATCGTTTTCTCCAATTAATTGAGCATCATATAAACTTGAATCTACCTTTGCTTCATCAGTAGGTTCATTAGAATAATTTTTAATAATCATAATATCATCTATTTTAATAATTAAATTCAATATCAAATCACACAAGTTTCATTTAAACTCCAAATTATCAACCACATCAACCAATTTATCAATCAAATCATAGGTTGTATTAATGTCCTCATATGAGAATGTTTCATAATTAACTGTAGGAGTTCCTGCTTGCTCTACAGGTAAGGTTATATAAGGAGGGCTTGACTGATCAGCTGGGAAATAATAAACAAGCTCTGGCATCTTATCTAATATTTTCTTTACAAAGGCCTCGGACTTTTCATCTTGACCAACTGCAAAAGCAAAGTTAGTTTGCTCATAAGTTCCTCCAACAGTTCCCTTATTGCTGTGAATGTCTAAAAACAAGTCATAATCTCCATTAATTATATGAGGTGCCACAAACTCCTGAGCAAGAAGCTGCCCATCCATTCTGCCCTCATCATCAGTATTATAATTTGTCACATTTATCTTATAAATATAATAGCAATATTTTAAAGAGCTGTTTTTAGCAAGGACGGTATCAAACAAAGCCTTATGAACCTTGCTTTCCCAAGGATGCATACCTATTGAATAGGCTATCTTAATCTCTGAATCGGAGTTTCCAAATGGGCCGAGAAGCTCTACGCTACCTAATTCATTTTGACCTAATAAAACTGAATTTACACCGCTTGTATCAATTTTAGCATCTGGAATAGGCTCTGCCGGATAAGATTGATTAATATAAATCTTATTGGAATCATTTAGCTTAACACCTGCTGTTTGATTGTTTCCTAAGGAGATGGAATATCCTAGAAATATTATTGCAAAAGCTAAAACAAGCACTAGAATAAGAATGAGCAATGTTTTTTGTCTATCGGAAATCATATTCTTAAAAAAAAGTAAATTTAGAGAATTAAATTAATAATTCTCCACCAAATAAATTTTCTATCAAATAAAAAGCTCTTTAAAAATTTTTATTAAAAAAGCCCTTCAAATAAGTATTTAAAATTCAAAACCAAATATAGCAGCCGCATAACAATTAGAAATGGAACTAATTCTTATACTTCTCCACTAAACTGATTCCCCAGTTAGCCATCTCTTGAGCCTTATCCATGGAATCAGATTCAGCAAAGCATCTGAATATCGGTTCGGTACCAGATGGCCTAATAATTACCCAGCCATCCTCTTTTAGAATCTTAACTCCGTCAGTTGTATCAAGCTCAAAGTCAGTTGTGTCCTTAATCTCATTTGCAATATTAGCCATGACATCTTGCTTTTGATCATCTGGACATTCAATCTTTAACTTTTCCTGATAATAGACTGGAAGCTCTGCTACAAGTTCAGATAATGGCTTATCTTCCTTAACAAGAATTTCAAGTATCTTTGCCACAGTCATGGCAGCATCTCTTCCATAGATAAAGTCTGGGAAAATTAGTCCACCGTTTTCTTCTCCTCCAAAGAGTCCATCTGTATCCTTAAGCTTTCTTGCAACAAGCAAATCTCCAACAGCAGTTGCAATAACTTCACCGCCAAACTCTTCTGCAATATCATAAATGGCTTGAGAGGTAGCTACAGTGGTTACAACAATTCCTCCACCGTTTTCCTTAAGCATATGCTTTTCAACAAGGGCAAAGGTCTTATCTCCTAATATGAAGTTTCCTTTCTCATCAATGCAAATGGTTCTGTCTGCATCACCGTCATGGGCAAGTCCAATGTCTGCTCCAAGGTTCTTTACTGTTGCAATCAAGTCCTGAAGATTTGGCTCTATTGGCTCTGGGTCCCTTCCTGGGAAAAATCCGTCAGCCTGACAGTTCAATGTGGTTACCTCGCATCCTAATTCCTTAAGAATGTATGGGGCGGTGTATGATCCTGCACCTGAACCGCAGTCTACAACAACCTTAAGCTTTCTTGCCCTGATTGCTTCCACATCAACTCTCTTTAAAGTCTCTGCAATATATTCCTTAATGATTGATTCGTTTGTAAAGACTTCACCAATCTTATCCCAAGAAGCGCGAATAGGCTCCTCATCAAAGTATAGCTTTTCAACCTCAATTTCCATATCATCTGGAGTTCCTATACCAAATTCATCTACAAACTTAAGACCATTGTATTTTGGAGGATTGTGTGAAGCTGTTACAATAATTCCCCCATCATAATAATTTCTAACTGCATATTGAATAGCAGGAGTTGGGAGGATTCCTAAATCCACAACATCACAGCCTGAAGAGAGCAAACCTGCAGTGATTGCATGTTTAAGCATTGGAGTGCTTGTCCTTGTATCTCCTCCAATGGCTACGGTCCCTTGCACAATAGATCCATAACTTGCGGCAAGTCTGGATGCAAATTCAGGAGTCAACACCATCATTTCGCAGTTTCTTCTTACACCAAATGTACCAAATAATCGTTTTTCTACCATTTTATGACCCTTTGTAAAATTAAATTAACTAAATAAATTAATATGACATTTAATTCTAAATTTTTTGCCAATAATAAGGAATTATTAATTACTTTTAATTAAAAAGATTAAATTAAATACATACCTTTAAGATCTAAATATATTTTTGTTTATAAAGTTTAAATATTTTATTAAAATTAACCATCTACTCATACAAACTTCTTTTTAAATCAACAGAACTGACTTCATCATCCAGATGAAAAGCACCTACCAAATCTTTTATAGAATATTTCTTTCTGAAATTAATGGAAATTCTTCCATCTTCATTAATAATCCATTCCATAATAGAATCTCTTTCCACATTGAATTCTTCTATAACTTCCTTGGGAATATCTATTTGATAATCCCCATAAATCTTAGAACTAGCTAAAAACCCCATATTTTCACCTCTAATATCCAATATTCATAAGGAATAAATTTCATTATCAATATCCCATTCTCCACCATCATCATCTATAATACCTATAATATCGTCAGTTGTAACTATATTTCTAGGTTTAAGAATGATTTTGTCATCTTCAATAGCCCAATCAAATATGGTGTCTTCATTTAATTCTATGCAATCAAATTCTTCTTTAATGATATTAGGCAATACTAATTTATCCTTTTCATACATTTTTGAAGATGTTAAATAAATAGTCATATGCTACCCCCTTTTAATTTATAATTATTAATATGTTTTTTAAACCATATAAATGTTAAAAAAATAGCATATAATTTTATATTAAGCTACTGACAAAGACTTAAATTAAAAAATAAAAAATAAAACAAAGTTTTAGAAAAATTAGATTCCGATTAGAATATGCTAAGTCCCATAAAAAACTAAGATTCCAATTTAATTGAATTGGAATTAGCTAAAATCAATTCCATAGAAGACTTATATTCTGTTATGCTGCCTACAACTTTTATATTATGACCTTTAAAATCATTTAAGTCGTTTCCAGCATCTTTAAGCTCCACTAAAACCGATTCGAAAACAATGACATTTATTTTACCTGTTCCGTCATTTAGCTCCAGAAAGCAGGAGCTTCCGCTTGAGGATAATTTAACCGACTCTACAACACCAGAGACAGAAACTGTCTCACCAATATTGTTTCTTGTAATTTCATTGATTGTTATC
This sequence comes from Methanobrevibacter ruminantium M1, assembly GCF_000024185.1. NCBI lineage: Archaea > Methanobacteriati > Methanobacteriota > Methanobacteria > Methanobacteriales > Methanobacteriaceae > Methanobrevibacter > Methanobrevibacter ruminantium. The sequence goes on along the minus strand of NC_013790.1, from coordinate 630,284 downwards.
TCCTTTGGTTCAATATAAGAGGCAAAAGCTAGCATCCCAATCATTCCGACCAATGCAGTAATCAGTGCAACTTTAAATATTATTTCATCATTCAATTCCATTGAATCACCTTTTTTAAAAAATTGAGTAAATATCTTTATTTAGGAAGATATATTTAAATCTAACTTAAAATGGTGATTTGAGTAAAAATTAGAAGTAAAAATTGATTTAAGAATGTAAAATTGATTTGATTTCGTAAAATTGATGTCATCTCGTAAAATTTACTTAAGAATATGAAATTGATTTAAAAATGTGAAATTGATATGATTGTGGAAAAACGATAGAAAATAAGACTATACTAAAAATACAAATAAAAATATAATAAAATTAATAAAAAGAAGCAATAAATGGATAAAAATAAAAAATAATAAAAAATAATGAAAAATAGATAAAAAATGGATAAAAATAAAAAATAATAAAAAATAATGAAAAATAGATAAAAAATGGATAAAAATAATGAATTAAAATAAAAAAAGAAGATTTTAAGTCTATCCCTTAAACATAGACTCTAATCTTTCAATTGTATCAATGTCATCAACGCCTTTATCATCCCTTATCCTTTTAACTACAGGGAAACGCAATGAATAACCTGCACTATACTCTGGACTCTTTACAATCTCACTATAAGCTATCTCAAAGACTATCTTAGGATGAACAGTTATTCTAGTTCCCTTTTCAGTTATCTTAAGAGCTTCCATCTTTTCAGTGAGATTTGCCAAGTCATCATCTGAAAGACCGGTTCCTACATGAGCAATAGGCTGCAACTGGTCATTCTCATCTCGAAGGGCAATCACATAAGAGCCTATAAAGTCTCCCCTTTTGCCTATTCCTTTAACTCCACCGATTACAACTGCATCCAATGTTTCAGGCTCTGCCTTAAGCTTTAGCATTTTTTTGCCTCTAATTCCTGGAATATAAGGCTCATCGCAGTCTTTAATCATGATTCCTTCATGTCCCCCTTCAATTGACTTATTGAATAAATCCACTGCATCATCAATATTATCTGGACCTACCTTGACAAGGGAACTGAGGGCCAAATTAGGATTTGAGCAATCCACTACACTTTCCAATATTTCACGACGCTTGATTATCGGCTCATCAATGGTTGGCTCCTTAAAGTAGAGCAAATCATATAGATAAATCTTAATAGGAACCTTTTCCATAGCTTCTTCAATATTATGTTTTCTTCTGACTCTCTGAAGGATGTTCTGGAATGTAGTCGGCTTTCCATCACGGATTGCTATGATTTCACCTTCTGCAATGAAGTCCTCATCTGGGAAAGCTTCCCTGATTAGGTCAACTGCCTCTGGAAGGGCCATAGTCACATTCTCCAGTCTGCGAGTGAATATTGTAATCTCATCATCCTTCTTATGAACCTGCATACGAATTCCATCGTATTTTGTCTCACAAAGTGCACAACCCATTTCATTTATGCTTATTTCAATTCCCTCAGACAATTGGGCAAGCATTGGCTTGACAGGCCTTCCTGGAATTAATGAAAGTTTTTTAAGGCCATCTTCACCTTCTTCCTTTGCAACCTTTGCAACAAGGCCTAAATCATTTGTAAGCATATGTGCCCTCTCAGCAAGTGCCTTATCAACACCAAAGGCTTGTGAAATTGCATCACGAATGATTCCTTCACCTACACCGATTCTAAGTTCTTCCAATATGGTTCGGCAAATGTATTTAGCTTCAAGTGCAGATGCAGATGACAATAATTCCAAAATGTTTGAGATCTTTTTGGCTGTGGACCTGTTTCCAGTTATTTTGGCCAATTTTCTCAGCTGATTATAGACAAAGTTAACTGTCAAGGGCTGTGAGAAGAAAGTCATTTGAGTCTTTTTGCCGTAAAGCTTCTCTGCAGCTGCTCCAATGTCTCCTTCATCTCTGATTGCATCTTCAACTACTGCTACAGAGACTCCTACAGCATCTCCTACAGCTTTCATAACAAGCTTATCGCCAATTCCCTGTTCCTCTTCACTCCAAGGAGGAAAAACACGACCTAAAGCCATTAAAGTAATCTTCTGTAAATCTTCTAGTTCCACTGTTTTAAGAAAATCTGCCAATATCTCTGTTTTCTCTAATCTTTTTGTAGTTGCACCTAATGCCTCATAAACATTAACAAGTTCTTCGTATTTCATGTTTTAACCCCCTAAAAGTCTCTTTAGAGATTTAATTACCTAATTAATATTATTTAAAAGTCACCTTAAACCATAACTGAAGAAAAACTAACTAAAAGTCACCTTTAGCTATCTTTACCGCACAATACTCTCCGCACATAGCACACATCTCATCATCATCCAATTCACACTTATTCCTATAATGACGTGGCTTTACACTATCAAAAGCTAAATCAAACTGCTTTTCCCAATCAAAGTTTTTACGAGCCTGTGCCATTTCCACTTCCTTCTCCCATGCAGTGTCCAATCCTAAAGCAACATCTGCAGCTTGGGCAGCAATCTTGCTTGCAATGACTCCTTCCTTAACGTCTTCAAGGGATGGAAGTGAGAGATGCTCTGCTGGAGTCACATAACATAGGAAGTCAGCTCCGCTTGATGCTGCAATTGCTCCTCCAATAGCTGAAGTGATATGATCATAGCCTGGAGCCAAATCAGTTACAATAGGCCCTAATACATAGAATGGAGCGCCATGACACAATGTCTTTTGAATCTCCATATTTGCCCTTATCTGATTAAGGGGAACATGTCCTGGCCCTTCAACCATTGTCTGAACTCCCGCTTCCTGTGCTCTCTTTACAAGGGTTCCCAAGGTTACAAGCTCCTGAATCTGGGAAGTGTCTGTTGCATCAGACTGGCATCCCGGACGAAGTCCGTCACCTAATGAGAGAGTTATATCATATTCCAATGCAATCTCAAGCAAATAATCATAATTTGAATATAATGGGTTTTCCTTTTCATTATGCAATATCCAAGAAGCGAGGAAAGTTCCTCCTCTGCTTACAATACCCATCATTCTTTTAGCCTCTTGAAGTTTATAGACCAAATCCTGATTGATTCCACAGTGAAGGGTCATGAAGTCAACCCCATCCTTTGCCTGATGGATTATGGAATTGAATATGTCATCCTCATCCATATCTATTATTTCATTGCCCTTATTTAATGTAACTACCCCTGCTTCATAGATAGGGACAGTTCCAATGGCCACATCCACTGAGTCCATTATCCTTTCCCTGAACTCTAATAATTTAGGTCCTGTGCTTAGGTCCATGATTGCATCTGCACCAAAATCAACTGCCAATTTTGCTTTTTTAATCTCCAAATCAATGTCTTCGATTTTGCTTGAAGATCCTATATTTGCATTGATTTTGGTTGTTAAGCCCTGACCAATACCGCAAGCCTTTGTATCTCTATTAATATTCTTTGGAATTACTATTCTACCACTTGCAAGTCCGTTTAGAATCTTTCCAACATCTACTCTTTCAAATTCAGCAACAGCTTGCATCTCAGGGGTTACATTGCCTTTCTTAGCTTCAGTCATTTGAGTCATTAAAACACCTTAGTTTAAATGAATATCTTAGTAAATCTTTTATAATCATTAGTTTAATAATCTTTTAAAATAATTTTTTAAATCTAAAAAATCCTAATTACTATAACAATATAAAATATGTAATTTATTATTTAATTAATTTATCTAAAAAACAGTCCAACTTAAGAAACTTGAAAAAACATATTGAAAATCCACAGCAAAAAAATAGTTCTAATTGATTTAAACTAAAAAATTTATAAAATTATTTGATTTTTTTCGACATAAAAAAGATATGTTGATTAAAAAGAATACTTGTTTCAATAAAAATTAATAAAATTGAACAAAATAACAATTAACTATATGGAAAAAAGTTTAATAACTTAACATAGTTCAAAAAAAATGAATAAAAAACATTTAAATAATTAAAAAACTAAATAATTATATATCCAATATTTAAAAAAAATTGGAATTAAATTAAAGGAGAATTACAATGAAAAATTATTTCGACATAAAAGACAAAGTAGCAGTTGTAACCGGTGCTTCTTCCGGATTAGGTTGGCAAATTGCACAAGCTTACGCAAGCCAAGGTGCTAAATTAGCTTTATTCGCAAGAAGAGAAGAAAGATTACAAGAAAACGTAAAAGAAATCGAAGACAAATTTGGTACTGAAGTAATGTACGCTGTTACAGATGTCGGAGATTATGACAGCATTACCGCATCCGTTCAAAAAGTAATGGACGCATATGGAAGAATTGACATTCTCGTAAACGCAGCGGGTATGGGTAACAACAAAATGGTTGTAGACCAATCCAACGAAGAATGGGCAAGACACATCCACATCGACTTAACAGGTGTATACTACATGTGTAAAGCTGTTGGAGAAATCATGATTGAACAAGAATACGGTAAAATCATCAACATCGGTTCCATCCACAGTAGAGTTATCTTCCCTGGCGGAGGTATCAGCGCATACTCCTCTGCAAAAGGTGCAGTAATGAACTTAACCAAAAACTTAGCTGTAGAATGGGCTAAATACAACATTACCGTAAACGCAATCGGCCCTGCAGTATTCGAAACCGAATTAACTGTTGACTCCATTGAAATGGACGGATTCATGGATCTCATTGCAGCATACTGTCCAGCAGGCAGATTAGGTAAACCTGGTGAATTAGACGGACTTGCAATCTACTTAGCATCTGACGCATCCAGCTTCTGTACCGGTCAATTAATCTGTGTTGACGGTGGATGGACTGCTATATAAGTTCAATTAATTTTTAATTTTAATTAGGGGATTTAATCTCCTAATTTCATTTAATTTTTTAGTTATTTAATTAAAAACCCCATAAAACTATTTTTTATAGCTTAAACCCCATTTAACAAACCACATTTAATAGTTAAAAAAAACCATAAGAACTGATCTTAAATGCATTTAACTAAAGATTCCATAAAACTTTTTTTAAAAAGCTCCCTTAACATAAGTTTTATAATTTTAGTTTGAAAGCATAGGAAGGAACCAAAATTTTAATAAACTTGAAAATCAATAATACTATACCGAATTAAGACTAAAAAATTAAACAAAATTAACCTATCTTAACTAAAAAAAGACTTTGAGCCAAAATAATGAAAAAACGGCCAAATTTTAAAAATTAAATTGTTTAAAAAAAATATAAAAAATATAAACAAACTTATAAAAAAAAGTTAATCTAATAATCAAACAAATAGTAAAATAAAAATTATATCTATTTTTAAATAAAAAAAGATTTTTATACTAGATTGAACAAAATAATAATTGACAAACTTAAATTTGAGGGGCGAAAATGAAAAAAGAATCAATATTCAATGACGAAGTAAGCCTATTCAATTCCATTTATGTAATGCACAAGGCATTTGAAAAGTTTTTAAAAACCCATGTAAATGATTTAAATATCAATAAGGCAGAATCTAAATTTTTAGGTGAAATCTATTATAATGAAGGGATAAGCCAAAGGGAAATTGCTCGAAACTTATTTGTTTCAGAAGCAAATATTGCAAAGACATACAAGATATTAGAAAAAAAAGGATTTATCTATAAGAAAGTTGATGAAAAGAACAATACCCGTCGTCAGTTATACTTAACTGAAAAAGGCAAAGAATCCTTTGAAGAAATCATTAAGCTTTATGAAGAGTATCATCATTTCATTTTAAGTGATTACACAGAAGAGGAAATCAGAAAGCATGAAGAAATGATGAAAGGAATTGCAGACAAATCCTTAAAATTCTTAAAATAATTTAATAAATTAAAGTTCATATCATTTGAATAATCTATATACTCTATTTAGCTTATTAAATGTTTTAACTCCCTTAAATTTATTTTAATACACCAGACATCATTTAAATTTGTTTTAATGCTTTAAAAGAAATTTGTTTATTAAAAAAAGAATACTTATTTTTAAAAAATATGCCTCTTAAAAGAGCAAAAATAGATGAATTAAAAAAATAATTCCTAAAAAAAACTATTTCTATTAAAAAAAGAGCAGAAATACTTATTTTTATAAAAAAAGAACAATAAATAGATGAATTAAAAAAATAATTCCTAAAAAAAACTATTTTTATTAAAAAAAAGAATAAAAAAAAATAGAAATTAAAAATAGGCCAATTCAATTAAGAATTATGCTTCGGATTCTATTTTTTCACTTTCAGATGAAGATTCCACAAAACTGCTTTTTTTAGAATATCTTTCTTCATCAATCTTAATCACTAAAGAATCCTCTTCAAAAGCACCAGGATCTTTTTCTATGCATTCCTTAACTTTTGCAGTGATTGCTCCACCGTCTTCGTTGTCAATCATATCAACAAGTTCCAATTGTTGTTGGAATCGTTCAACACCTTCCATTGGAATGTTTTCTACAAAAGGAATAGCTCCAGTAGCTCCAGTGATTTTCTTTTTCTCAGGGTCACAGCCGTTTTCATATAATGCCTTAAAACTTTGACCTGTAATGTGTCCTTGCACTTCAGCACCACATAAAATCAAAAATCTTATGTTAGGGTTTGAAATGATGTTTGCAACAACCTTTTCAATTCCAAGGTTTTCAGTCTTGCAAGGTCCAGCAATGGCTGCGCCAGCAGCTGCAGGAATGTCTTCATTGTGAGAAGCCAATGTGGTTACAGCAACAGGGCTTTCTGGATCTCCTACAATATAATCTCCACTTACAACAGGCCAGTTTTCTGCAGTAGGTTTTTTATCCGCCATATTAATCATCCTCTATAACCTTAGTAAAAAATATTTTTTCTTAAATTTTACTTAAAATAATTATTTGTTAAATATAATTTTATCTTTCCAGTATTTAAATATTTTGTTACTTAAAGGGTATAAAATGTTACAATTAAGAAATAAAGAACTGATATCAATTTAAATTGAATATACAATAAATTTAATTAGATAAAATACAATTTAAGAAAATTAAAGTAAGAATTAAAAAGAATTTTTATAAAAAATAAGGAAAATAGTAGTTTAAATAAAAAAACAATGTTAAATAGTCTGAAATAAAAAAATAAAAAAAATAGTAGTTAAAAATAAAAAAAATAATAAAAGAATACTCTGAAATAAAAAAATAAAAAAAATAGTAGTTAAAAATAAAAAAAAATAATCTGAAATAAAAAAATAAAAAAATAGTAGTTAGAAATAAAAAAAATAAAGAATAGTCTGAAATAAAAAAAAAGAGAAAAAAATTAATCTAAAAGATTAATCATGAACTAATAACACATCAATTTCAGAATCTTTAAGTACCTTTTCAGCAACGCTTCCAATAACAAACCTATGAAGCCCTCTTTTACCTGAAGAAGCAATAATAATCAAATCAGCCCCTTCCTCTTCTGCAACTTGATTAATAGCTTCAGCTGGAAATCCTACAACGACTTTAGTCCTGACATTTACGCTGTCATCAAATCCTTTTTTCATAGCTGCAACATATTCTTTAGCTTCTTGAATAGACTCCTTATTAGCCCTATCAATATCTTTGCTTCTTTGGAAAGCAGTTTTTCTTAATTCTGTTGCAACAGAAAGAATAATGACTTCTCCATCTTCAGCTAATAACTTAGTAGCTCTTAAAATTTCTCTATTAGAATATTCAGATCCATCAGTTGGTAATATAATCTTTTTATACATAATTTCCACACTTAATTTTTAAATATAAATTATAAAATTATCCATCTATCACTATACTAATATATGTTTTAATCATATAAGTATATTTTTAATAAAATTCTTAAACAAAATAAACAAAGTTCAAATATGAAAGACAATATTTTCAAAAATAAACATAGTTCAAAAATGAAAGGATATTGTTTTCAAAATATCATCTTTGATTCAAATATTTATGAGTTTGAACAGACAACTTAACATTCTCCAAATGAGGGAAATTCTCCCTAATCAAGTCTGCCATTTCACCATCCTTGCTAAACTCTCCTTGAAGCCATATGGTTTTATCATAATTATATTTATCCTTTAGATAAATGACCTCATCAATATCCTCCTGTGAGCAAATAACAAACTTAAAGAACACATTATCATATTTATAATAGTTCTTAAATACGGTTTCCTTATCTTCCTTCGGACTTATCACATAATCGATTTCTGGAACGTATTCAAAAATTGAACCGTTTGTTTCGATTTGAATCTTAATCTCATCTGGAATTTCCTTAATCAAACGCTTAAGCTCTTCCATCTGCAATGTAGGCTCTCCACCAGTTATAACCAATATCCTTATATTATTAAACTCCATTTGAGTCATAAGTATCTCAAAGACCTCATCCACTGATAGAATTTCATATGTGGAGATATCAGTGTCACACCATGGGCAGTTAAGATTGCATCCATACAATCTTAAGAAAGTTGCAGGAGTCCCTATATAAGGCCCTTCGCCTTGAAATGATGTGAATATTTCACTTACCTTAATTTTAATCACCTAAATATATTTATCACAAATAAAAGAGAAAAAACCTTCTCACAAAATAAAGAGGAAATAAAAAACTTTCTCACAAATAAAGAGAGAAAAAAACTATTCCATAGGAGTATAGGTAACTCCAGTTTCAGGAGTTTCATAAACTCCAACGCTTACCAAGCATTCAATCTTATCCTTAAGACCATCATAGAAGAATTTGCTCATCTCTTCCATGGTAGGATTTTCAGAATCCATGAATTCATTTAAATTCAAATGATCCACACCAATGAACTCATTAAAGATAGCTTCAATGTCATAGGTGTCCATGATCATATTTCTATAATCCAAATCCTTATAAGGAGCCTGTAAAGTTAATATAACTCTATATTGGTGTCCATGCCATTGTGTACACTTTCCTCCTTGGTCCTTTAGCTTGTGACAGCCATATATTCTGTGTTCTGATACTAATGTTAACATAAATAACCTCCAATTAATTTCCATTACATACATTTTATAATAATCATTAAAAATAGCAAATTGCCATTTATTTCAAAAATATTATTCAATACCTAATTCTTCCTTAGCTTCTTTTATAGCTTCTATTCTTGACTTGCAGCTAAAGCATTCCCCACAAGGAGTTCCGTCATTGTTTACATAGCAACTCCAAGTCTTTTCAATAGGCACTCCTAACTCTAAAGCAAGCTTTACAACATCCTTTTTATCTGTATCAATAAAAGGAGCACAAACTGGAATGTATTCATAATTATTAACCTTATTTAATTCATTTATCTGCTTTAAGAATTCAGGAGTGGTGTCTGGATAGTCGCCAGTGTCTGCCTTGATTGCACCATAATAAACTTCCTCTAAGTTGTTGCTTATTGCAAATGCAGTTGCAAGCTCAAGCAAGATTGTATTTCTGCTTGGAACAACAGTGCTTTTTGGCTCTTGAACATTGTCATTATCCTTATCGGTTAAGCTGCTGCTAAGCAAGTCTACAATATTTCTTATATCAAAAACAAAATGATTTACATCGTTCATTTTACATATCTCACTTGCACGTTCAATCTCTATAGCAGCCTTTTGGCCATAGTTGAAACTGAGTGCAGTGACATTATTTCCTTCATTTAATAATTTATATAATAATGTAGTAGAGTCTAAACCTCCTGATAATATTAAAACCACATCTTTTGACATTTAAAATCTCCATTAATTAATTTAATTTTTTATTTGAATGTATATAATATAGTATTTATGTTTTAATTTGTATTTAAAATTAATCTAAAATTGACTAAAAACCAGAAAAAATTGGAAAATAAACTTAAAAAATAGGAAAAAGGGATTAAAAAATAAATTAAAATATTTAAGAAATTTAAATAAAATAATTAATGAAATCTAAATAAAATAATTTAATGGAAATTTTAAATAAAAATAAGCCAATAAATTAAGAAAATTAATAAAAAACATCCTAAACTAAAGGATTAGGCTGTTTGGAATTACCAGTTTTCTTTTTTGGCCCACCTATTTTATCCAATCTTAATTTAATAAACTCCTCACCCTTATCGCTTGCAGCAAAAATTGGAATTGAAGTTCCTACAGAGAAAACCTTTAGCTCCTTTCCAATATCCCTAAGATGCTTTGAAGCACATCCTGTAACCACATCCGCAGTATCAAATATTATTTCTGCTTCTTCTCTTCCAAGGCCTGTTGAATGGACTGCAAATATATAGACATTAATGTCTTCATATTCCTTTTCCAATTCCCTAAGAATGATTCCATCTTCAGCAAGGCAAATTGTTACTGCAATGTTCTTATATCCATTGTCAATAGCCAATCTAAGGCCATCCACCTGATCTATTCTTGCAGTCTCGCTGTCAACAACACGATCTTGACCAAAACTCTTCCAAATAAAGCTCTGGGAAATAGGACTTGTTTCAACAAGTCCAGAGACTCTTCCTCCAACTCCCTGAGCCATCTCACTTTCGGTTACAAGGACAGTTCCACATCCTTCACAAACCATGACTGCACAGTCAATAAGATTCTCATCAAGCAATGTAGACAATATTTCAGATATTCCAAAGGATAAAAAGTCTTTAAGTCTTAATTGACGATTTTTAGTACACATTCCAAAGTCATCTATTCTAAATTGAATGTTTTTTTCTATTTCCTCTTTTGTAAGTTCCTTTATTCCCCTATGCTTGTCAAATAAAGGACAATATTCAATCATAGGCTCTCCTACATCAACAACCTTCCCATTTTCCACTGTTATTCTAGCCCTACCTAATGCTTCAATCACATGCCTATCCATAAAAAACACCTGACAATCAACTGTTTATCCTAAAAATAATAAATATATCATATTTGCCAATTAAACTAAATTAAAAAAATTATTAACGTGTGTTATAATTATTTTATTATATTTGATTAATAAAATTTTCTAATAGTTTAAATAAGGAGATTAATAAAATTCTCCAAATATTTAAATAAAGAAGACTAATAAAATTTTCTAAATAGTTTAAATAAAAAAATAATATGATAAGAATAAAAATAGATTAAAAAAATAATGAATTAAAGAAAAATAAATTAAATTAATCTTTAATCCATTATTTAATTCTTTACAGGTGTTTTAGTGTATATTTGTTTATGGTTTAAGATTTGAGAATCATAAACGAGTTTATAAACTGATTAACTCTATTTAAGGGGAAACAGTTTAAGATAAATCATAAGAATAAAAAAACCCTTTAAGGATTTAATAGGAGGAAAAGTAATGAATAGAAACTTTTTTTAGAAAGACCTATCCATTACTTAAAGTTTTTTAAAGTTTTGCTATAAGTCTTAGATTAATCCAATCTAGAAGTATTGGATCAATTCTTCTTCATTACTGCTTTTTGGCTTCACCTTATCCATAGCCTCGTCAAAGAATTTTGCTGAAACTTCTTTTGCTTCAATATCATCCCTTAAAGCTAGCATAGCTGCTTCACGGCAAACTGCTTCAATGTCAGCTCCAACATATCCTTCAGCACGTTTAGCTAATTTCTTAAGCTTTACATCCTTAGCAAGAGGCATGTCTTTGGTGTGAACCTTGAATATTGCAAGTCTAGCGTCCTCATTAGGAGCGTCCACCTTAATGTGTCTGTCAAATCTTCCTGGTCTCATGAGACCTGGATCGATAATGTCTGGTCTGTTGGTTGCTGCAATGATTGCAACATCCTCTAGCTCTTCAAGACCGTCGATTTCGGTTAACAATTGATTTACAACGCGTTTGGTTACTCCAGAATCTCCAGATTCGCCTCCTCTTGAGCTTGCAATTGAATCAATCTCATCAAAGAAGATTACAGTAGGAGCAGTCTGTCTTGCCTTTCTAAAGACTTCCCTTACTCCTTTTTCAGATTCTCCAACCCATTTAGAGAGGAGTTCAGGTCCCTTGATTGCAATGAAGTTAGCTTCACTTTCATTTGCAACTGCTTTTGCAAGCATGGTCTTACCAGTACCTGGAATACCATAGAGCAAGGTTCCTTTAGGAGGTCTGACTCCAAATTCCTTGAACTTGTTAGGATATTTCAATGGCCATTCGACAGCTTCCTTCAATTCCTGTTTAGCGTCATCCAATCCACCTACATCATCCCAAGTTACATTTGGAACTTGTACAAGGACTTCCCTTAAAGCTGAAGGCTGAATCTCCCTTTGGGCAGACTTAAAGTCTTCCTTGGTTACCACAAGCTTTTCAAGGACTTCAGGTGGAATCTCATCGTCTGAACCTAAATCCGGAATGATTCTTCTTACAACCCTCATAGCAGCTTCCTTAGCCAATGCCTCAAGATCTGCACCTACAAATCCATGGGTTGTATTTGCGATTTGGTCCAAGTCAACATCCTCTGCAAGAGGCATTCCTCTTGTGTGGATTTCCATGATTTCCTTACGCTCATCCTTATCTGGAACGCCGATTTCAATTTCACGGTCAAATCTTCCAGGTCTTCTAAGAGCGCCGTCAAGTGAATCAGGTCTGTTTGTTGCTCCGATTACAACAACTTGACCTCTTGAATTAAGACCATCCATCAAGGTTAAAAGCTGTGCAACAGTTCTTCTTTCCACTTCACCATTGGTCTCTTCACGTTTTGGAGCAATTGCATCCAATTCATCAATGAAGATAATTGATGGAGCATTCTCTTCAGCTTCTTCAAAGAATTCCCTAAGGTTCTCTTCAGAGCCTCCAACATATTTGCTCATGATTTCAGGACCGTTTATTACAATGAAGTGTGCATCACTTTCATTTGCTACAGCCTTTGCAAGCAAGGTCTTACCGGTTCCAGGAGGACCATGCATCAATACACCTTTTGGAGGTGAGATACCTAATTTTTCAAATAATTCCGGTTTCTTAAGAGGAATCTCAATCATTTCCCTTACCTTCTTGACTTCCTCCTTCAAACCGCCAATGTCATCGTAACTGATATCTACAAGATTGGATACACCTTCCAATTTAGAGATGTCAACTGGCTCTTCATTTATTTCCAATTTAGTGTTAGGGCCAACTTTTACAACACCTCCAGGGCTTGTGCTTACAACAGCCAACTTGATCTGGCTCATTGCACCTATTCCAGGCACATTCATAAGGTCATCAAAGATATCATCAAAGAATCCGCTTCCTGAAACCCTTCTTTGAGGGGTCTTGATTCCAGTGTTTATCAAGTCGCCTTGAACCATGACTTGATTTGCGAATGCCCTGTTAAAGTCACCACCAATCCTGATTCTTGCATCGATAGGAGCGAGGACTATTTTTTTAGCTTCCTTTACATCTGCTCTTCTGATGGTAACTTCCTCTCCTATTGAAGCACCGGAATTCTTACGGGTGGTACCGTCAATCCTGATGATTGTTTCCATATCAGATTGAGAAGCGACAGCAATAGCTGCAGTGTTTTTAGATCCGACTATTTCGATAATGTCTCCGTCTTTTAAGCCGAGCTTAAACATGGATTCCATATCCAATTTAGCAATGTTTTTGCCTACATCATTTTGAGACAAGGTTTCTGCAACTTTGATTTTAAGTTCTACATCAGTCATGTTTTCAACTCCTTTACGTTTTTTGTGAATAAATAATAATAAATGTAAATATAATAATTCGACTAATTTGTTATATGCTATTTTAAATCGGTTAAATCCGATTAAATCGTTTTTAGATAATTAATTTCGTAATATACTAATTTTTTTAATTGTTCAATCAATAGATTTCAGTTACATAAACCAAAATCATTATCAATTTTAATTAAATTAATTGATTCCAGTTCACCCCTAAAAGATTATTAATAATTATTGGAGGCACAGAAATATCAATTGTTTAGAATTATTCTTAAAATTATTCAGCCAATGTCGTATCCAATCAATCATCAAATAAAAGATCTCTCCAGACTACAAATGAAACTAAATATTCATAAATACATTAAAATTAAACTAAAGATTTTAAGAGCGTCATTTTATTTGAATAACCAATAGAGATACAGTTTAATCATCAATAAATAATTAGAAGAATAAATTCCAGTAAAATTCCTTAAATTCATTTAATCAATCGTTTAAAATTAAATAAATAATTTTAATTAACCAAATAAAGAATTGAAAGAATTTTTAAAAAATTTACCAATAATTATTAATGCAAATCTTTTAGTTAGTTTTTGTAACTAAATAATAGTTGAACTTCATAGCATATAAAGCTTTCGATTTTATTAACCAAAAGTTATTTTAATTTAAACGCTTTTAAAAAGATTATAAAATTTTTAAAATAATTAAATTCATAAAAACAAAGTTTAAAATTATGATTTTTATTAAATAATTATTAAAATATTTTTATAAGTAAAATAAATCATTTTAATAAAAAATAAACTTTAGCATTTTTAGTGAAAAAAATTTATAAAAAAGAAAAAGTCAAAATATTATTTGAAAAAATAAGAACAAAGTTGAAAAAAAATAAGAAAATTATTAAAAAAATAAGAAAAATCTGGATAAAAAAAATAATTTAGGGGCCTGACGATTTTAGTTTTCAGATAATTGTTGTATGGCCGTTTTTGAGTAAAATCCTTGTGATATAATCAGTGCTCCCAAAAATACATTTAGATAAACGGTTTTTTCTACTGATTTTGGAGTATATTTGTGGATTTCTCTCATATTCAAGCCTTGTTTTAATAATTTGAAAAAATCTTCTATTTTGCCCCTTATTGGTTTAAATTTTTCCCATGAATCTATTTTTTTCATTAATTCCATTTTTAAACTATTGTATAATCTTTTTTCTTTCATTATTCTCTTTGTTTTGTTAAATACGGCTAGTAAATAAGTTAAAATGTCATCCAATCGGGTTCTGCTGAATTTTTCTTTTGGAAAAATGAAAGGAATGATTTTGTATTTGCTGATTCCGATTTGGTAGTTTTTATAGCTGTAATATCCTTTATCAAAGATTAATGTGTCTCCTTTTCTGATTATTCGTCTTTTTTGAAGGTTTTCTAAAATTTCTTCGAAAAGTTTTGCATCGTTTGGAGCTCCAGAGTGGACTAAAATACAAACAGGATTCATAGAATCATAATCTAATACAACAGTTGCTTTAAATCCAATATAATAACCTTTAGAGGATGAATAACTCCATTTGAGATTAATTTTTTCCAGATGTTCTTTAGTCTTTTTATTTCTGTGGAAATTAATATCTACGTCCACTGGGGTCGCATCAACAATAAAAGTCTTTTTTCCTCTTCTTTTAACCATATTCCTTGAGTTTAAGATTCTGTTTAAACATTTTATAAGTTTTTCAGAGTTTATTTCTGAAAAAATTTTATAAACTTGATCTGCAGTCAAAACTTCAGAAATATTAAAGTATTTGCGAAGTTCTTTTTTGGATTTAAGCTCGTTTAAAATGAATGGAATGTCAATTCCAAAGAACATACTTATAAATATAATTTTAAAAGTAAATATTGTTCTATTTAAGTTTTTAAATCCATAGGATGCTAATATACTTTTGGATTTTCTAGAATCCATAATTTTAAATATTTCTTTCAACAAAATATAATTTGGGTCTTTATTATCTAAATTTAATCTATGCTTCATTATTATCGCCAATAATATATTTGTAAAGCATATTATTTAAATTTAACGATATTAAAGACCTATTTTTTTATATAACTAATAATACAATTGTATTTTTAGAAATAAATACATTTTTATAGGGTAATGAATAAAAATATAGAAAATCTGAACGATTTCATACATAAAAAAATTCAGGCCCCTAAATAGCATATCATTTCATATTAACACCTTCTTAAAACTATAATCATATGCAATAGATTCAACCATTGATATATTGATAGTCTTATAATCTTAGCTATTTTCAAAAGAAATTAAAAAAACAAAAAAGCATTTTTGAAAATGATAGCTTGACAAATAATGGTTTGTTGAAAAATTTATATAAAACTTTCTTTTTTATTGAATGAAATATTAATATTATTAAAAATTATTGAACATAATGATAATATTTATAAAAAAAGATAAAAATTTTATCAATTGATAATATTTTAATCAAATGATAATTTTTTTAATATTGACTATAAGAATAATTAAAAACTTGGAAAAAATAACTATTGAAAAAGAAGTTTAACATAAAAAGATACTATAAAAAGAGATAAAAAAGAGATAAAAAAGGGCCATTCAACCAGCTTAAAACACTATAAAAAAAAAAGATTTATGATAAAAAAGAGATAAAAAAGGGCCATTCGACAACAGCCCTGATAAAAATTTTGGTCAAGGTTTTTTCACCCGAAGGCCAAAAAAGCTTGGGTATTAAAGCTTGCTTTTTTAGAGGACGGTCGCAACAATATAATACAAAACGGAAGTTACAGCAGGAACAGTAAGGTTGTCCACACCACCATAACTGAGAGCTTCACACAATGTTGCAACTGCTGATATAAGCAATATATACCATAAATTAAGCTCTGGAAGAGTGTATCCTATTGAACTGTAGAACACCCAAACAAATACAGAAAGAACTGCAGTTACAGAAAGCATTGCAAGGGAACCTACAACAGTTTTCTCTCCTCCAAATACATGATATTTGATTGTACCCCATTTTCCTCCAACAAGAGCAGCAAATCCGTCACCATATACCAATGGAACGATTGCCATTGCTACAATCCAAAGATAGTTAGGATCAAGCATGATTGGGTAGACAAAGAGCAATATGGACCAAATCAATGCATAAAAGAGGAGTCCTAATGCATGTCCGGATTCGGTAACGCTGTTTTCAATCTGAATAGGGGAGTACTCTGTAAGGAAGAATAGTGCCACAGTTACAGGCAAGGTAATGAATAAAAGCATAATCCAAGGATCTGAGAAGAATGGCATGGCAAATATCATATTACCTACCATAATATGTAAAAACTTACGGGAGACCTCTGGCCTGCTCTTTAAGACCTTCTCAGACAGTATAAAAATTGCAACCACATAAATATAAACAATCGCCAAAACAATAAAATCTGTCCACAACATAATATCGACTCTTAACTAATTAAAGTATGAAATTTAAAAAAAAATAACTCATAATGAAAAAATAAAAGATAATAAGAAGTATTTCCCCATTCCAATTCATATGGGATGGAAGAAGGAAAATATTCTTTATCTGTCATCTATAACATTATGAGTCCTATCATCATCATATTCTCCGTATTCACAACCTGCATTCTCTATCTTTACATGGTCAATCAATGTGCCGTCCTTTTTTCATAAGCTTTATCTCACCAAAGCCGTTACCACCATTCCAAAGACGGGTGTGTAGCTTCTTACCGGTTGGAGCTTCATAATTAAAGAGCAACATCTCATCACGCTTGCAATAAAGCTTCATTTCCATCTTGCTGTCCTTATTACTTGCATTGATAAACCATTCATTCAACTCTTCACCTTCCTTAAATCCGAAATCAACCTTTACCATATTCCAGAATCTTGCAAAGTTATATTCATACATCTTTCCTTCATAATAGAATCCTATCAGAAGCTTTCTAGGAAGTGAAATACCAAATGCCTTAGGCTTTCCTCCACCTGCTTCAAAGGCAGAGTTGTTAAGCTTCTCTCCAGTAATGAGGCTTGTTAGATTGCATGAGGAGATCCATAGCCAAGGGCTTGTAAAGTCTGCTCCCCAGTTCTTGTCGGCATATCCGAATGACTTTTCTGGAATAACCTCATATTCGACCCCATCAAGCTCAATGGTTCCGCTGTATTGAGTCTTTATTCCTTCAGCATGCCAAAACATTTCAAATGAATTAAGTTTTCTAAAGAGAGTGTTAGCTCCATATCCCACATTAAAAGTGATTTGCTTGTCAATGTCCAAGTCCCATTTCATCTCTCCTGCATCACACATGTACTCCGGATGGTCACGTGCTTCCTCCTCTGTAACCTTACAGTATCCGGTCATATGTTTTTCAGTTAAGCTGAACTCTCCAATCTTAAC
This sequence comes from Methanobrevibacter ruminantium M1, assembly GCF_000024185.1. NCBI lineage: Archaea > Methanobacteriati > Methanobacteriota > Methanobacteria > Methanobacteriales > Methanobacteriaceae > Methanobrevibacter > Methanobrevibacter ruminantium. The sequence goes on along the minus strand of NC_013790.1, from coordinate 612,374 downwards.
ATCCAACTTGTCATCTGGACATTCGAAATCCTTCATGGAATAGAAATTATGAATCTGCTTAGGCTCCTTACCCCATGCTCCTACCTTCAGCATACAGTAGGATGGCTTTTTCCCTGCTTCAATGTTTTTAGGGTCTTGGCCTAAGGTAGGCTCATCCTCAGCAAGAGCAGGATTGCACACAAAGTATTCTATAAAGAAAGGTCTTGGTTCCCCAGTTTCCTTATTGTATGCAGTGAGGGAATGCCACCACCAGTCATAGCCTTGCTTTGCAAGGGGACCCTTTAGCATATAATGGTCTCTTTTTAAATCACTTACATTCATTAGTAATCCTCCAAAATGATATAATTAATTTAATAATCAAGTTAAGAATATTAAATAAGTCAATTAAAATAATATCTTATTATTTATTTATATTTTCTTTATAATAAATAGTTTGTTATTTAAATTTGAAAAAAATAGGAAATTGACTATTAAATCAAAAATTAACTATTATATAAAATATAAAATAAATTTAAATTATGAACATAATAGATTTGAATGAAATTAGATTAAAAATTATAGAAAAATAGACTTGATAAAATAAAATAAAAAATGTGATAATTGAAAAGGATATAAAAAACCTAAAAAATAATAAGACCAAAACCCCCAAAAAACAAGAAAAAAATAAAAAAAAATAAAAATAGGTTTTAATAATTAAATTAAAATATTAAAGAGGGAAATTAAATAAAAATGAGTGTTGCCTAAAATAAAAGCAAAATAATAAAGTTGGAGTTAATTTTAATTCTAAATGCTATAAATTAGGCAAACACCCGCATAACAAGGAAATAAATATAAAAATAAAATTATTCATTGTATCCACAACAAGTTTTCTTATTGTGGTTATGATGAGGAATATTTGGATTTGCATGGTCAGGCATTGGTTTTCCACATGTCAAAGGACCTTTTCCACGTGCAGAACCACAACATCCTCCCCTCATTTTATTATGAGCAAGAATTGCTTCAATATCCAAATCCTTTACTTCTCCTAATAAATCAATATTTTCACTATGGCACTTAGGACAAATGCTATGTTCTCCATTTAATGTTATCCAAGTAAAATCACAGTCTTTACAAGTATATTTTAAATTTAAAAGATTTTCCATATTAATCACCTTATATTAAATTCAACAAGAATTCTAATTGTTAAATAAAAAACAAATCAAAATTACTATAAATTACATTATGAATATATATTCATAATCCTATATAAATATATAATAATAGTAAAATATATTTAACATAAAGTAAATAATATTAAACATTAAGTAAAATAAACTATACCTAAAATAAATAATATTAGAAATTAATAAACATATAAAAGAAGAAATTTTTGTGATAAAATGAGAAATAATCTAAAAATATATAGGGCAATAGAAAATATTACTCAAAAGGAATTAGCAGATGAATTAGGCGTTAGCAGACAGACAATTGTATTGATTGAAAATAATAAAAATGATCCGTCATTGGAATTAGCCTTTAAAATAGCCCATAAATTTGATGTGAAAATCGAAGACATATTTATTAATGATTCTAATAAAAAATAAAAATCTTTGGAATGAAAAAAAAGCATTACTCATTTGAAAAAAATATTTGACCTCATAAAAAAATCCTTATTCTTAAAAAACAAAAAAAAAGAATTTAAAAGAAGATGAAATTATAAAAACACATCAATGTCTTCGTCATCAATGATTGTAAATACAATGTCCTCTAAAGAAGCATCGTCGAAATTTAAGCATATCTTACCCTCATCTTCTTTGGAAAAGTCTAAATGAGCTCCTTCTCCATCGAATCTGTCGATCATTTCATAAAAGTGCAAGAATAACTTTTCTTCAACATCTTCAACAATTTCAGGAATTCTTCTAACATCATCCCAATCTTGAGATTCAATTACAAAACGACAAAATCCATCCATTGATGAAATGCTCTTTTTATATCTGACCAAATCAATTACAGAAAGATTTCCAGCTTCTATCAATGCAGTAATTCTACCAGTTTCTCTTGCAAGTCTTCTAATCCAGATTAATTGTAATTGTCCAAATTCATTCATGAAAAATACCTCTAAAAAGAAAGTTCTTTTCTAAATAGCCCAAATATCCAAATTAATATTTAGAGCTTAAATGCTCACAAATATAGATTATAGTCTAAATCAAATATTAAGAGCTTAAATAGATAGAATAATTAATCTATTAGATTCAAAACCAATTTAAAAAACAATAATCATATGAATTGTTTAAAAGCCGAAAAATAATCAATTCATACAAAAACCATCCAATAAATCAACTTCAATTAATAGAATAATTATATACCCACCAATCATCCCAATATCTTTAAATCAGGACTACCCCTTCTTGTCCTGACAATATTGGGAAGAAACCCACCCCTGATCTATTTAAATCCCAATGATTTACCAAAAGAAAGAAGAAAAACCCTATAAGATGATACACAAATGACAAACAATGCAAAACAAATCAAGGAGTGATTAACTATGATTAAATGGTGCATAGAGTATATTAAAATATGAACAAGAAAGAAACAATATAGTAGTTTTAAAAGGTGTAAAAATTCTTACTTGTGGTGAAATCATTGGCGTACATTAAAATCAAATACCAATACCAAATCAAATGAATTCATTAATGAATTAGATTAATGAAACCAATCAATTCAATACCAATATTCAAACTTTAATGCTTACAAGATATAAGGGCACGGTTATATATAAAGTTTTACATTTTATAAATTTAAGTGGAATTAACAATGAGAAAAACAGCATTAAAAAATTATATAAATTCAAAAATATAAAATAAAAGATATGAATATAAAAGAGTTATTTATAGAATCCCTAAAAGACAATAAGAAACTAATAATAGGACTATATGCATTTTTTATAATAGTTTTCATTGCAGCTTGGATTATAACCGGTCCGAAAATGCAGGCCATTGCAAGCAATGTAACTGCAATGAATGGTCCTGGAGGAGCCCAAAGCAGCGCAATTGAACTTTTCATCCATAACGAACTTGGAGGAATCATTACATACCTTGCATCAGTATTCTTTGGAATTGCTGCAATTGTATTGCTAGGATACAATGCATTAAATTTAGGAAGCATTGGACAATTATTCAATCATTTCATGCCAAATGGAGGAATCTTATACCTAATTTACCTAATTCCCCATGGAATATTTGAAATTACTGCAACAGTCCTTCAGTCCGCAGCTGGAATACTATTGTTCCTATTCATTTGGAGGTTCATAAAGGCATTTAGAAGCAAGGATACAAATGGGGCCTCTGACGCATTTGAGATGACTAAAAAGACACTGATTCAGAGCATAGTGCTAATGGTTATTGCAACAATCCTCTTACTTATTGCCGCTCCAATCGAAGCATATTTCTCAACTGCATTTTCAGAATTTATTATGGGGTTTTTAGGACTTAGATAAAGAAAATTAGTGTGAAAATAAAAAAAGAGACCTAATTAAAAAAAAATAGCACTAAAAAAGACAGAATTAAAAAATTTTAGTTCTAAAGAGACCTAATTAAAAAAAAATAGCACTAAAAAAGACAGAATTAATAAATTTTAGTTCTAAAATAAAAAAAAAGAGAATAAAATAAATATTTTTATAATTAAGAGAGTTTCCTCTCTTAATTTCTTATTTTAAAATAATTGATTAAAACTCCGCATCACCTAATGCATGATGGCATTCACAATCATAGTCTACAGGCAGATTCTTAATTGTATTAAACAGAAGACTAATCAATTCTTCCTTTTTTACAGCCATTATTTCAATTATCTCTTCCACTCCTAATTTATGCTTGGCAATGGAAGTGCAATAATTGGATACAATGGCTATGGAAGCATAGCACATCTCCTTTTCCCTTGCAAGAACAGCTTCAGGTAATGTAGTCATTCCCACAACAGTTCCGCCAATCATTTTAAACATCCTGATTTCAGATGGAGTTTCAAATCTAGGTCCTTCTGTACAAATATGGGTTCCACCATCTACAAGACCTCCATTTACACAATCAGAATTCTCTAGCAATGCATTTCTAAGCCTATTGCAGTAAGGCTCGCTCATGTCAATATGAACAACATCATCGTCATAGAATGTCCTATCCCTATTTACAGTAAAGTCCAAGAAGTCATCTGGAATTACTATGGATCCCGGGCCAATTTCCAAATCAACTGAACCTACTGCATTTGTAGCTAAAATCTGACTAACCCCTAACTCCTTTAAGGCCATGATATTTGCCTTAAAGTTAATCTTATGTGGAGGACAGGTATGTCCTTCTGAATGTCTTGGAAGGAAAACAACTTCTTTTCCTTCAATTTCAAATAGAGAAACCTGTACAGAGCCATATTCGGTATCTACTATCTTTTTCTCTATTGATTCTGCCATGTCTGTAATCTCATCGACACCGCTTCCTCCAATAATTGCAATCATATAAATAACCTCGCAAAAATAAATAATGAAAAATTAATATAAATAAACTAGTTTTAAAAAAAAAGTAAATGAAAAAGGACAGATGTCCTTTTTAAATTCTATAAATCAAACTAAATTCTTAATTAAGCCTTTTAAACCTATTAAGAACTATCCTTTTGTAACTGCTAGTGGAACAACCTTAGCAACCAGCTTAGCAATGCCAGCATCGTGAGAGGTCTTAACAACAGAATCCACATTCTTATATGCACCAGGAGCCTCTTCAGCTAACACAGGAGCTGAATTAGCTTTTACATGAATTCCCTTATCATTCAATTCTTTTTCAATATCCTTAGCAGTGTATTGCTTTTTAGCAGCAGTTCTGGACAATACCCTTCCAGCACCATGTGCAGTGGATCCAAAGGTCTCTTCCATAGCAACATCAGTACCATGCAAGATATATGAAGCGGTTCCCATGGTTCCAGGAATAAGGACAGGCTGACCTACATCACGATATTCCTTAGGAATCTCACGTCTTCCAGGACAGAATGCACGGGTTGCACCTTTTCTGTGAACAAGAACTTCCATATGGGAATTTTTAACCTTATGGACTTCCTTTTTAGCAATGTTATGGGCAACATCATAGATTGTGCTCATTCCCATATCTTCTGCATCCCTCTTAAATACCTCTTCAAAGGATTGCCTTACCCAATGGGACATCATCTGACGGTTAGCCCAAGCATAGTTTGCACCTGCAGCCATAGCCTTAAGGTATCCTGTAGCCTCTGGAGAGTCAATAGGAGCACATGCCAATTGTCTGTCTGGAAGCTTGATCTTATAGTTTCTATAAGCCTTATCCATCTTTCTTAAATAATCAGAACAGATTTGGTGTCCGCAGCCTCTTGAACCGCTGTGAATCATTATTGTAACATTTCCAGGCTCTAGACCAAATGCCTTTGCAACATTATCGTCATAGACTTCCTCAATCTTTTGAACCTCAAGGAAGTGGTTTCCAGAACCTAATGAACCTAATTGAGGAACTCCTCTTTTTTTAGCCTTTTTGCTTACGACTTCAGATTCGGCCTCTTCCATTCTCCCATTCTCTTCAAGGAATTTTAGGTCTTCTTCCCAGCCGAATCCACGTTCAACTGCCCACCAGGCACCATAATCAAGAACCTCATTGATCTCATTGTCCTTAAGCCTTATCTGACCTTTGCTTCCAACACCTGATGGAATGTTTTTAAAGAGAACCTCTGTAAGCTCCTTAAGATGCGGCTTGATTTCATCTTCAGTAAGATTGGTCCTAAGCATTCTTACTCCACAGTTAATGTCAAAGCCCACTCCTCCAGGACTTACAACACCGTTATTATAATTGAATGCACCTACTCCTCCTATGCTGAAACCGTATCCGAAGTGAATATCAGGCATGGCGATTGATGCCCCTTGAATACCAGGCATGCAGGCCACATTTGAAACCTGTTCAAGAGCACCTTCTTCAATGGTCTTTACAGCTTCATCATCAAGATACATCCTTCCAGGAACTCTCATTTCCTTCTTATAGTCACTTGGAAGTTCCCAAACATTTTCTCTAACTTTTACAAGACTTTCTCTAATTGACATAGTATCACTTAATGATTAAAATTAAAATAAAACTTTTGCATAAAAATTATAAATTAAATTTAAATAAACTTCTGCATAGAAATTATAAATTAAATTTAAATAAAACTTCTGCATAGAAATTATAAATTAAATTATAGTTTTAATTGTTATTATATTTTGTTTTATAATACATTTAAAATTAATTGTTTAAATTCCTTCGAATAAAAATAACTGGAAATAGATTATTAATAAAATATTTAAAAAATAGCTTAAAAGATTGTTAAAGGAATTAAATAGAGTTTTAAGAAAAATTGAATAAAAATAGCTTAAAAGATTGTTAAAGGAATTAAATAGAGTTTTAAGAAAAATAGGATAAAAATAGATTAAAAAGAAGTCTTACAAATCCAAAATAGCCCTAAGCTTAAAAACACCATCTTCCTTTTTTACACACATCTTATGAAAAGTGATGGCCTTAACTTCAGAGCGTGGAACATGAACGTCCCAATTGATTTCCTCACCAGATGCAATGCAATTTAACTTATAACCATCCTCTGTTTTATCTATATCAACCTTAAACTCACTGAAAAACAAGAATTCAGTATCTTGAAGGAATAAGAACTCATCCAAATAATCATATAAAAGAGAAACCAAATCCTCTGATTCGACCTCAAACTCACGGGTTTCGCTAGTTTTAACCTTATCTATATCAGTCACCACATTAAACATAGCTAAAGCAGCATTTTCGTAAGCCTCTTCCAGAGTATTACCATAAGCATAAAATCCAATATCTGCAGTAACTTCAAAATATTCGAATTTTTTCTCCCTTTGATTATTTTCACTCATAATTGCACCACAATGAATTAAAATCATTTATTAGTTTCTAATATTATTTCTAATTTAATGATATATAAAATAAATTGAAAAATCACTTAAAAATCTAAGGCTTAAAAAGAGATGAAAAAATCTCTTAAAAATTTCATATTAACAATTAAAACACTCTAAATATCAGTGCAATTTTACACTTGAAATACACCTTGATTAGTTTTCAAATGCTCTCTTGCTCTTTTTTTATATACTCTTTAAAACTTACTATTAGTACACATGAAAAAATTTAACTAAAGGCGAGGTGAAAATGATGGTAAGCCATAATAACAGAACTTGTGATTTAAGAAAAAAACAAAATTTAAGAGATCCTTTGACTTTCAACAACCTTAGAATAAACATTAAAGATTGCATGGTAATATTTGTAGTGTTTACAGTATTGCTTTTATCTATTTTAGCTGTAAGTGCAGCTCCAAGCCCAGATTTTATGCTCTGGGTATAAATAAACACTCCTCAGAATATCTGAGTAAAAGTATCTTAGAAAAATGTTCTGAGTATAAAAAAAGCCTAAAACAAATGTTCATGGCATAAAAAAAAGCCTAGAACAAATGTTCGCGGTATAAATAACCAAACCCATTATCTATTAAAGGATGTGTGCAATCAATACTATAAAACTATGAATATTATCCTGCATAGTATTCACAGCCGCTTTATTTTAAAAAACTATTAAATTAATCATTTAAAAAAATGACCCAAATTTAATATTTTAATAATTGAATAAATCGAAACAAGAATTTATATTTAATCTAAAACTTCTCACATAGCTAGATTTAATATAAAACACAACACATCCTTTAATAATTTTCTTTTTTTTATAAGATTTAAAATAATTCGTTTATTTATTTACCAATTATATTGCTCTTTTTATTAATTAAATACGAATAGATACTTATTTTACTAAATAAATACTAAAATAGAAGTTATAAAAATGTAAAAATGAAAAAAGCTAAAAAGAGTTAAAAAAAAGTTGATAAAAATATGAAAAAAAATAAAAAGAGTTAAAAAAAAGTTGAATAAGCATTGGGCGGGCTTAATAAGAGTTTTAATAAAAAAAAAACCCTTAAATAAGAACAACTTAAAATAAATAGACAAAGAGTATGAATTATCTAAAGATTGCAACGTTTAATATCCTCTGGAGAGAATCTTAAAATTATCTCCCTGGAATTGCCTCTTACTCCTTTTCCTGTATACCTTGTATCAACCAATCTTAAGAATTCCAACTTTTCAAGGGTTCTGTTGAATGTCGCATAGCTTACTCCAGCCTGCTCCTTAAATTCCTTAGACAATGCTCCTGCTGTAACAACCTCATCCCTATCAATTAAGACCTTGATCATGGTTTTTTCTAAGTCATTCAATGAATTGATTGTTTCCATAAGATTAACAGAGCCTTGCTTTGCAACTGCCTCTTCAACATGCTCCAATTCTATGGTTCTGCTTGCATTGGATTCGGCAATGTTTCCGCTAACCCTTAAAAGGTCAATTCCCACTCTCAAGTCACCTACTTCATAGGTCTGATTGGCTATCTCTTCAATGATTTCATCAGAGACAACACCTGGGAAGAATCCTGCCTTAGCCCTATCCTTTAGAATGCTGAATATCTCGCTATAGTTATAAGGCGGAAATACAATGTCTTGAGGAATGAATACGGTATTTACATTCTTGTCAAGGGCGAATCGAAACTCCAAGTCTGAAAGGATTGCAAAGATTCCTGTTCTTACCCCTTCATATTCCTCATAGGCCCTAAGGATATCATAGAATACCTTGTTTGCATGAGGAGTCTGGAATAGATAGTTTACATCATCAAAGGCAACAATAAGAGACTTTCCATCTGAGGAAAGTTTATCCATAACCTTTTCATATACCCTTGAGAATGGAACTCCAGTCTCTGGAGGCTGATGTCCAAATATCTTTTTATGAATTTGAGAAAAGATTCCAAAACGTGTAGTGTGAAGCTGACAATTGATATAAACACAAACCACTTTATCTGTAGTCTTTTCAACCAATTCAAATACCTTTTTAATTGCAGTTGTCTTACCTGTAGCGCATGATCCTAATATTACTGAATTGGTTGGACGTCCACCTCTTATGGCAGGGCGTATAGCCATAGCCATTCCTTCCATCTGACTGTCTCTAAAATTATAGTTAGGTGGCATATAGTCTGGATTGAATGCATTTATATCATTAAATATTGTCTCGTCAAACATCAAAATATCTTCTATTGCCATATGATTAATTATATTGTAAGTAATATAAAAAACTTCTTTAAATTTGAAAAGTTTTTTTTGCAATTGAATAAATAATTTTCAATTCATTGCAATTAGTAAATATATGCTTTTACACTCCAATGTAATAAAAATCACCTTTTTTATTACACTCCAATGTAATAAAAATCACCTTTTTTATTACACTCCAATGCAATAAAATCCCTAGTTTTAATTACACTCCAATGTAATAAAAATCACCTTTTTTATTACACTCCAATGTAATACTATATTAAATAATAAAAAAAGCATTAAAAAAATCTAAAAAAGATTATTAAAATTGTCCTGAGCGAATTGATAAAAATAAGCTAACTCTCGCCCATTTACAAAGATATGGCTAACTGTTATAGCCACAGTCATTTCATAATCCTCATTGACCTTTCCCCAAGTTATCAAAGGCTGAATCTGATTGGAGCTTGCTGTGCAATTTGTGATTGAATCAAAATCCACCCAAGGAATGCAAGAGAAATTGGCAATATTCAGCTCATCTCTTTCGGTAGTCTTCACCTCAAAAGCGTCTTCTGTTCCATTTAAAATCTTCCTTTCATGCTCTTGAACATAATCATGCCAATCCAATATCTCATCAAATCTCTGGGGAGCCTTTACCCTCATCTCCTTATAGATTCCGCTATCCTCATCCATTATCGGGCAAACTGCATCCAGATAATCATATTCAATGACCTTTCCATTCACTATCCTTCGTCTCATTTCAGGGATTTCATTCAAGCTGTTGATTAAAGCAGCAAGAGATAATGTAAAAAAGGAAAGATCATTTTCCTTTGAATAATTCCACATCTTCTCCACATTCAAACGTGCAGACATGCTATATCTTGAAGATAGGAAATTATAAAACGGATTGTTCTTTAAGTCAAATTCAATTTCTTTCATGATAAAAACCCTAAACATCAAACAAAGTTAAAAAATATAATATAATCAAAAAATAAGAAATAAATTAAAAAATAAACAAAAAATAAAAGAATATGTAGAAAATTAACTATCGATTAAATTAATCACTTCCACATCCTCATTTTCCCTAATCCAATTTAATAACCTTTCAGCAAAAATAAGCTTTTTAGTCTTTATCTCATCGGCAGGGCCTGTCTCACCCTCAATGTTTGGCCTTGAATACTTGGTTACAACTGTTCCAAAGTCCATTCCAGCAAGAACCATCTCTTTTGCACCAAGCTCTACAACAAAGAACATTGCCCTATCTCCATCAGTGAATCCTCCAAAGTTATAGAGATTGCCTACTGGAACAGACTGGGTTGTTCCAAGGATCTTATTAAAGCTTGTTGTCCATAGGTCAATAAGCTCCTCATTGTTTCCATGGGCATGAATCACAAAGTATGAGCCAAGTGAATTTGCAGTCAAAAGGTCAGACATCTTGCCGTCTAAGTCAGTTGCAACAATATCTGGAACGACATCCTCTTCCAAAAGGGCTGTTGTAGCCCCATCGGCAGATACAAGCATGTATTTGCTTAAGTCATAGTTTTCCTTCAAGAATCTTATATGCTCCTTCAATGAAGGTCCTGCTCCAAAGACAATAAACTTATCAGTGTATCCCTTCTTAAGCATGATCTCATCATAGAACTCATCAATGGTCAAAAAACCATGATCTGCAAGGATTTCATCCAATAGGTCTGCAGTCTTCTCATCATCTTCCCTACGAAATCCAAAGGTATTAAGAATCTCTTCATACCATTCTTCCCATTCATTTATATCCATATTAAAACATCCTTAATGATTTAAATAATTCTAATTTAAATAGTTCTAATTTTAAATGATTCTAATTTAAATAGTTCTAATTTAAAATATCCTAATTTTAAATGATTCTAATTTAAGTAATCTATTTCAAATAATATTAAATTTAAATAATTTTAATTAAAAACTAAAACTCCCAATCTTCCAAATTACTAATTTCAGCACCAAAATGAACATTCAAAGGAGTAAGACTTGGCCTCCTCTCAACAAGCAAGCAATATCCATCGGTTCCTTCCTCATAATCCTCAATCAGTTCCGGAACATTCATGACAGTATCATTGCCATCATCATCAACCCTTTCAAGAATATTAAACTTCAGCATGCTATCTGCAAGTCTTGTAATCTTAATCTTATCCGATAATGGCTTAGATGGAATATTAAGATTAAATAAGTCAACGCCATCTGGCATGCCCTCATCCAATACCTTCTTTACAAGTTTTGCAAGGATCTTTTGAGCAAAACTGTAATCTGTATCCACATACCAATTGCCCTCATCATCCTGCTTAAAGCAATCGTCATCCAAAAACAATGAGCATGCAATGGCTGGAATGCCTAAACCAACAGCTTCAATCGCTGCACAGACAGTTCCAGATGTTGTTATCTGCAATCTGCTGATGTTTATTCCAGGATTTATTCCAGTTACAACAAGATCTGGAACCTCATCACACACATAATTAATCCCCACATTAACAGAATCTGCAGGAGTTCCAGACAAGCCATAAGCCATGCTTCCATCAGCCAATTCATAGTTTTCCAAATACATATGCTTCATGATATTGACCTTGCGGCCTACAGCGCTGTTGTTTTCCTGAGGAGCTACGACAACCACATTGGCAAGCCCTTCAAGAGCCTGCTTGCTAGCCAATATCCCAGGACCCATAACCCCATCATCATTGGATATTAATATATTCTTCATATGAAACACTTCAGTTTTTTTATTGATTTATATTCTGTCTTTAATAATACTTATAAATTCTTAAAAGTTTCCAATAATAAAGAGAAATTAAAGATTTTGAATAATATTCATCAAATCATACAAACCCCTAATAAATCTAATAAGAAATATAAAATTTTTATTTAAATCTAGCTTTTATAAGTCTTATAGAAGCTAGAACCTTTTTTTATTTTTTTAAAATTCAACAAAAACTAGTTTTAATAAAACATAAATCATTTTACACGAATTAATTTATCAAATAACTCTTTCTAATCCCCCTAAATTACTAGATCGACTTATATACTGATATAGAACAATATTGAACTAGTTAAGTATTAGAGAACATATTAGAAATAATTAAATAATTATTCAAATAAAGATATAAATAATTTAAAAAAATTATAATAGGGGAAAAGTAAATGAAATTAAAAAGATATTCATACATAATAATGATATTTCTTGTTTGCATGATAAGCATCTCTGC